>DATBQC010000256.1:0-2084 GCA_036561065.1 Methylobacter sp.
ACCGTTAAAAACACTAATCCAACAAATAATAGCGCCATGTCACTGGTCATATTATTCTCCTGCTTTTAATTGAGATTATTGGTGAAAATGGACAGATCTGCGTTGGCGCCCCTTTGTTTCAAATTGGTCATGCATTTGGGAATGAGTCCTGTTGAACAATATTGACCCAGCACAATGCCTTTTTCATCGATACCGCGACGATGGTATTTAAAGATTTCAGACAAGGTGATCACGTCGCCTTCCATGCCATCCACCTCTTGAATACTGATGACTCGTCTGCTGCCATCTTCGAGACGGCCTAGTTGAATGATAATGTTAATTGCCGATGCAATTTGATTCCTGATTGCCTTTGCCGGCATTTCCAGTCCCGCCATAGACACCATATTCTCAAGACGCGCCAAGGCATCTCTCGGGTTATTGGCATGCACCGTGGTCAAGGAACCGTCATGGCCGGTATTCATCGCCTGTAGCATATCGAAAGCCTCGCCGCTCCTGACCTCGCCAATGACGATACGGTCCGGCCTCATTCTAAGGCTGTTGCGTACCAAATCCCGTAGCGTTATCTCGCCCTTGCCTTCAACATTGGCCGGCCGGGTTTCCAGGCGCAAAACATGGGGTAACTGCAACTGTAGCTCTGCTGAATCTTCCAGCGTGATGATTCTTTCGTTACTGGGGATGAAATTTGAGATGGCATTCAGCATCGTTGTTTTGCCTGAACCGGTTCCGCCGGAAATCAGGATATTCAATTTGGACTTTGCTGCGCCTTTGAGAAATTCAGCCATATAGTCGGTCAAAGCATCCCTTTTGACCAGATCGTCAAGGCCCATTTTATCGACCGCGAATCGTCTGATCGATAACGAAGGCCCGTCAATCGATAGCGGAGGAATGATAGCGTTTACTCTGGAGCCATCCTGCAATCTGGCATCCACCATCGGCGACGACTCATCAATCCTACGGCCGATCCTCGACACAATCCGGTCGATCACTTTCATCAGGTGATTGTCATCATTAAACCTGACCGGCGTTAATTCCAGTTTGCCGAATCGTTCGACATACACTTTTTTGTAACCGTTAACCAGAATGTCGGCAATGGTCGGGTCGTACAGTAAAGCTTCCAAAGGCCCAAGGCCCAGTACGTCATCTTCAACTTCCTTAATTATTTGATGTCGGGTCTGCGTATTTAACGGGATAGACTCGTCGTCGATTAATTTTTGCGCTACTGCCCGAATCTGTTTCCTGGCTTCCTTTTCTTCAATTCCGCTGATCAGCGACAAGTCGAGAATATCGAGTAACTTGGAATGGATGCTTTCTTTAAACTCCAACTCTACCGGAGAAAGTATTTTTAGTAGCAATGGCGCAAAAGCTTGTTCCGGTTTTTCAGTTACTGCGTCTGCGTCTGATTTAGTCGCTTTATAATTTATATCCGTTACTGTTTTAGACAGGCCAAAACTTTGCATTCTTGTTTTTAATTCCATGGGGAGACTCCATTATGTGTGTGGCATAGTTCACTGTAAGGCGGATTTATACGTGTCGCATTTTTTAATAAGGGGACACCGATGCCGAATAGTTAGCGTCTATTTTTCATCGTCGGAGCGTGAGTCATAATTGAAATCGCCGCTAGGTCTGATAAAAGTGTAGTTGCCGGGTCTGACAACAAGAAAATCCGCCGCTTTTTCTATGGCGTTATGCGGATACACGGCTGTCATCAAGCCGGTAATAGGGCTGGTGCCGATAAACAGGCCGGTGCCGACAACGGTTGCCGCCAATCCACCCAGGCGCAACGGTATATCCAGCACGGTATTAAGGCCCTGTGTTTCGACGGTGGCAATATGCATTTTTTTAGTCTGGTTACCGCTTGCTGAGAAATTTCCGGATGTTTGATTCTGGACGATTGGGGCGGCGCTCGCAGTAGAGTTGATTACTGTTTGCCCGGCAACTCCCAGCAGTACCGTGAACCCTAGCATGAGGCGGTATTTCGTTTTGTTTTTCATTGCATTGCACTCCTTTTGTTTTTTGATATATTCCAATCGCCTTTTAAGCTACGAAACGAAATGACGATCAAACATTGAAGATAAGCCGCCATA
>DATBQC010000257.1:0-1896 GCA_036561065.1 Methylobacter sp.
AAGCTCACATGGTTGACGTCGGTGAAAAGGCGATCACCCAGCGCACGGCCGTCACCGAAGGCTATATTGAAATGCAACCGGAAACGCTCAAGCTGATCATAGACGGCGGACACAAGAAAGGCGATGTGCTGTCTATAGCGAGAATAGCCGGCATTATGGCCAGCAAAAAAACTGCGGAGCTGATTCCGCTCTGTCATCCGCTGCCGCTAACCCATGTAGAAATTCAACTGAACCCTGAAATCAGCAGCAACCGGATACGCTGCCAAACCACCGTAAAAACCAACGGACAAACCGGCGTGGAAATGGAAGCACTAAATGCCACACAGATTGCGTTACTGACGATTTACGACATGTGCAAAGCCGTAGACAGGGGCATGGTTATCCAGTCAGTCCGGTTACTGGAGAAAGACGGCGGCAAGTCGGGACGCTGGCAGCACAACCAAAACTAACATTTGAGCGCTGGAAAACAGAAAAATAAAATCAAATCGGTTACATTGAAAACCCTACCGTTCCGGTCAGCATCCAATGGAGTGATATGGTTGTTTATTAGATTTGTTACACTAAACTTATATTTTCAAAAACGTGCCGATTATTTTGGCGCTATGTTTAAGAATAACAGCAGAGACAAATATGTCGATTATATTAAAAGAACTTGCCGATTTTTGTGGAGCACGTATTGAAGGCGGCGATCCATCAGCAACCATACATTCAGCGGCAGACATTACCTCTGCACACCAGGGCCAAGTCACCCAGCTAACCAACAGCCGCTATGCCCAGCATATCAAAGATTCAACAGCGTCTGCCTGCTTTATTGCAGAAGGCTTCAATGTTGACAATATTCCTGAAGACATGACGCTGTTAATTTGTACCGATCCGGAACTCAGTTTTATCAAGGCTGTCGGATTATTACACCCTGCTAGGGTTTATGCTCGACAAATTGCGCCACAGGCCGTAGTTGAAGCCAATGTGACCTTAGGCAATGAACTGTATATCGGCCCTTACGCTGTCATTGGCGAAGATGCCAATCTAGGCGATGGCAGCGAAATACATGCCGGTGCCTATATCGGCAAAAATGTAAAAATAGGCAAAAACTGTAAGATTTATCCCTATGCCGTTATTTATGACGACGTAGTCGTGGGCAACAATGTCATTATTCATTCAGGAGCCATCATCGGCGCTGACGGCTTCGGTTATAAGTTCAGAAATAATCAACACGTCAAAGTACCTCAAGTCGGCAATGTGGTTATCGAGGACAATGTCGAGATTGGCGCCAATACCTGCATAGACAGGGGAGCATTGGGAAGCACCTTAATAGGCGCGGGCAGCAAAATCGATAATCTGGTGCAGGTCGGACACAATAATAAAGTCGGTAAACACGTCATCATGTGCGGTTTAACAGGAGTGTCAGGTTCCTGCAACATTGAAGACTATGCGATTCTCGCCGGAAGCTCAGGTATTGCCGATCATGTTACGATAGGTCAAGGCGCCGTAGTCATGGCGCGATCCGGCGTGGCAGGCGATGTCAAAGCGGGTACACAGGTTTTCGGCAGCCCGGCAAAAGACAAGAAGACTGCTTACAAGGAACAGATTGCAATCAGCAAACTACCTGAGCTGTTGAAAAGAGTAAAAATGCTGGAAGAAAAAATCCAGATGCTGGAAGAAGACACCTAGCGAATACCTAGACAAGCATTCTTAATGCTGTTGACGCTACTTAGTAGAGAGGATCTTTAACGTGTGCATGGTTGAAATGGCAAGAAAACTGCCGTATTGATAACAACGACTTGAACATTTCGACTTAAGCCAGATACGCAATAGCAAAAAATATTGGGTAGGGCTATGTGATGGAAGAAAAATACCCCCCGCCTACAACGGGAGGTATTTTTCAATTGACTACTT
>DATBQC010000258.1:0-3307 GCA_036561065.1 Methylobacter sp.
CATCGCCCTTACAAGGCGAGGGTCGGGGGTTCGAACCCCTCAGCACCCACCAGACTTTGGAGTGGTAGTTCAGTTGGTTAGAATACCGGCCTGTCACGCCGGTGGTCGCGGGTTCGAGCCCCGTCCACTCCGCCAAATCAAGAAAGCCCCGGATCCATTGGTTCGGGGCTTTTTTTTTGATTAAACTTTTTTGATTAAACCCAAGTTGTTTCTTTAGGACAGAGCGTATGCTGACAAAAATTAGAGAAAAAGCACAAGGTGCTTTTGCATGGGGTATTTTGATAGTGATTTGCGTGCCCTTTGCGTTATGGGGCATTCAGAATTACCTGGATACCGGGGAAGAAGCTCCTGTCGCTACTGTAGGCGATAGGGACTTTTTTCAGCGCGATGTTAATAAGGCTTATGAACAATATAGCCAGAATCTTCAGGGAATGACGATAGACGAGCAAAGCTTGAAGGCGCAAGCGTTGGAAAAACTGATCAAGGATGAGGTCTTATTGCAGTATGTGCATAGCAAAGGTCTGGTCACCACTGATGACACAGCGCGCGAATTTATACAATCTCTGGACTATTTTCAGGTGGATGGTAAGTTCGATGACAAGCGCTATAAAACAATGCTCAATTTACAAAAAATGTCCTCTGGAGAGTTTGTAAACAGAATTAAGAATGCACTGATCATGGAGCAGTTTCAGCGCAGTATCATAGATAGCAGTTTTGCTACGAAATATGACGTGGAAAGTTTTTTCAAAATCCAGAACCAGCAGCGTGATGTGGATTACATCACTGTTGCGGTACAAAAGCCGGTGCAACAGCCCTCAGATGAAGAGATAGAGGCTTATTACCAGCAGCATCAGGATGCATTTCAAACGCCTGAACAAGCGTCAGTAGAGTACATCGAATTGTCGCTTGAAGACATCGCCAAGACGATAACGGTAACCGATGACAAGTTAAAAGCTTTTTATGAAGAGCAAAAAGACCAATACACCACCGCAGAACGAAGAAAAATCAGTCATATCCTGTTTGCAATTAATGACAAGACCGACGAAAAAACCGCTTTAGAACGAGCCTTAAAAGCTAAAAAAGAACTGGAAAATAAAGACTTTGCCGCACTGGCTGCGGAAGTTTCCGACGACAAGCTGACCGCCAAAACTGGTGGGGATTTAGGCCTGTTTAATGTGGGCGTCATGGAAAAATCGTTTGAAGACGCGGCGAGCGCTTTAAAACTGGGGGAAGTATCAAATCCGGTTAAATCGGCATTCGGTTATCACCTGATTAAAGTGACCGAGTTAATGCCGGGCGAGGTCAAACCGTTCGATTCAGTTAAAAATGAAGTCACCAAGGCTTATCAAAAAGCTCAGGCAGAAAACGCTTTTTATGAGGCCGGTGAAACACTGACCGAAATGAGTTATGAGCATCCCGACAACCTGAAAACAGTGGCGGATGCGTTGGGCATCACGATTAAGAAATCGGCGTTGTTTACCAAAGATAAGGGCGAGGGCATTGCCGCTGACGATAAAATTCGGAGTGCCGCCTTCACTGAAGAAGTTCTGCATGGCAACAATAGTACGCCGATAGAATTGGGAACCGATCGTCTGGTTGTGTTGCGGGTGTTGGAACACAAAGCGGCTGCGGCGCGCGAGCTAAAAGAGGTTAAGCAGGACATAGTCGCCGTATTACTGGCTGATAAAGCCAAACTGCAGGCGGCCGAAAAAGCTAAGCAGATCAAGGCTAGATTGCAGGCAGGCGAGTCCATTCAAACCGTTGCGGCTGAAAATAAGCTGCAAGTAAAGACGGTTGCCGGATTAACGCGTAGCAAGGCTGATGTGCCGTTACCGCTAAGTGAGGCTATTTTCAAGGCCGCTAAACCTGTAGCCGGAAAACCGACTATTTTTATTGCCGAATTACCCGAAGGCGAACAAGCGGTCGTAAGTTTGTCTAAAGTAAAAGAAGGCATAATGACTGAGGATGACAAAAAACAGTTGGAACTGGCGACGAAGAATATCGCTAAAGCCTTTGGTCAGACTGAGTTCAATGCATTGATAAACAGCTTGCAGGCAGATGCCGATATATCGGTGAAAGCGCCTAAGTAACTGGGACGCCGGAAATAAAAAAGGGAGCTTTAAGCTCCCTTTTTTTGTGCCGAAATTTTTGCGTTAAGATGCCGCTAAACCAGCGATGTTATAGCCACAATCGACAAAAGTGATTTCGCCGGTAATACCCGAAGCCAGATCGGAACACATAAAAGCCGCCGCATTGCCGACCTCCTCAATAGTGACATTCTTCTTTAGCGGCGCGGTATCGGCCGCTTTGCCGAGCATCGATTTAAAATCATTGATGCCCGATGCGGCAAGCGTTCTGATAGGGCCTGCCGAAATCGCATTAACGCGCGTACCTTCAGCACCTAAGGCCACCGCCATGTAACGGACATTGGCTTCCAGGCTGGCTTTGGCCACGCCCATGACATTGTAGTTAGGGATCGCCCGGTCGGCGCCCAAATAAGTCAGGGTTAACAAAGAGCCGTTGCGGCCTTTCATCATTGCGCGGCCGGCCTTTGCCAGCGCGGTAAAGCTGTAAGAACTGACATCGTGGGCAATTTGAAAGTTTTCGCGGGTGGTGACATCAACATAATCGCCATTCAGTGCGTCTCGGGGTGCGTAAGCGACCGAATGCACGATGCAATCCAAACCGTCCCAGTGTTCGGCCAGCTTGTTGAATACCGTGTCGATATGTTCATCAATGCTGACATCGCATTCAATGGTAATGTTGGACTCGCATTGCGCAGCCATTTCCTCGACGCGACTTTGCAGCTTTTCATTTTGGAACGTAAAGGCTAATTCAGCACCTTCCCGATGCATGGCTTGAGCAATACCCCATGCGATAGAACGGTTACTGGCTAAACCCACAATCAAGACCCGCTTGCCCTGCATAAAACCCATTATCATCTCCCGATGTTTTTGTTGTTACAATAGAACTTTAAGTATCTATGACCCTTATATTGATGTCCAGTCTTTTGTCTCGGCAATTAGCCTACCTCTTGCATCCGTGCAGTCGGTCGCATCGGTTCCCTACCGATTGCGACACTTCCGCCATCCCTGGCAGTCGCATGAACACGCAAACCTGCAAGGTTCGCGTATGGGTTCAGATTATGTCGGTCGCATTTTTGGCTGCTACGTTTTCGTGTGCGGCGTGGGCGTCAGCGCAACTGAATAACCCATATAGCGAAGATGAGGGCGAACAGGCGGTTTTGTATGAATCATTTTCAGAGCGGCCTAAGCATATGGATCCGGCTGTAGCCTACAATGCTACT
>DATBQC010000259.1:0-2061 GCA_036561065.1 Methylobacter sp.
GCCGACAAGCTGACAAGGCCTTTGCTGATGTTGGCAGTTTGCTATCGCTTGAATGGTGACGTTAAAAACCTTACATAGATAATAGGCGCAAAAATTACTTTGCCAGACATTGAACAGCTCTGCACATAAAGAGATGGGGTATTCGCGGCCCCTATGTTGAAATTTGCAATAGTCAAAATTAAAGTCTAACTCTTTAACTAATTCATCCTCATGTCCATCACCCACATAGGCAAAGTTTGCGATGTATTGAACTCGGCCTAATTTATTAAGGCGAATCTCTACCGGGTGATAGCCAGCACTTTCAGCGCTGAAAGCAGGGTCACGAAAATTGATGATGCAACCTGATGAAATATCGCCCTCGCTGTGTTGCTCAATTTCATGGGTGAGGATTAATACCAGTTGGTCGCTGATAGATAAGGGGTAGCCGACTTTTTGAATAATCATAAAAACTTAACTCCTATGATAGGCATGGGAATTCTCCAATCAATGGACGTGACTAACCCTGAGCAGGATTGCCCATCAAGTCGTCACGTCTGGTTTTATTGAGGCCTATTAATCAACCCGAAGGCTGACAATAGACAAGAAAGAATTACTGGTTATGAAGCCCATCAATTCTGAGGATAGAGCTTATCGATGTCGGCAAGAATATCGCTTACATTGGCTAACGAACGGCGCAAGGACTTTTCTGTATGTCTACGAGGATCAATACGCTTCACCGTATCGCGCAACTCCGTCACCAATTCCATTAGCTCCGGGGACAGGTTACCTGTGACGCCTCGACCAGCGCTGGCTGATGGTTTCTCCTGCTCAGGCGAAGTACTCAGGGTTTCTGTCGGTTTTGCCGAACCGTTTTTGGCTTCAGTAACAGCTTTTGATTCGGCTGGGATTTCGTTCTTTTGCGTCATGGGTATATCTCCAAATGGATTAAATAAAATATGAATGAACAAGAGCGGTCTTGCTCGATGGTTAACTATTGAGTTGCCCCGATCAATATTCCTCAGGCAACAAAATAGTGGTCACACTTCGGTCTGCTTCCGTGATGATCCAGACCTTGGCTGCTGCCAAGGTTTTGCTTTCGGACATCGGCGGTGGCAGCACATATACCGAAAAAATGCGTGAGCCCTGCTGAAGGGCTTCCTCGTTGGTTTGCGCATCCTTGGGACAAGCATCGCCCCAGTCGCCAGTCACATGGCGGGCGATTAATTGAAAAGGACTCACTTGGTAGCGTTGCATGACCTCCTGTGCTCCTGGCGTGTAACACAACTGGCCGAGCTCGAAACGGGGTGCGGCCTGTGTGGACGTGCCTGTGGTGGTAGATTCCATAAGGTTCTCCTGTGGTTAAAGGGTTTGACATCAAAAAAACACGAGGACGATTCGATAAACAACTGGACACAGCAGCCTAACTAGCACTGAAAATCAGTCGCCAATAGGTATCGATTTAATCCAGATCCTCTCCAAAAGGTAACTCGTTGTCGTCATCCCACTCTTCGCTGTCCCCCTCTAATACCGACTGGTAAGGCAATGCCGCCAGCACCACCTCGGTATAACACATGGACAGTCGCCGCATACTGCGACCCGCCTCAAGACAGGCATCATAGAACTCGGGCTGATTCAACAGCTGCTGATAATTTTCACAGGTTTGCACCAGACATTTAGCCAGGACATCAATGGCAGGAGCAAGGTTGGTTGTGATTTAAGGTGTCGTCATAATGATCTCCATAGAACAACATTTGATAAATTCCTTCAGGCACACAAAAACCTACGCGCACACGAAAGCGCACCAGTGTTCAAACCTGATGATTAATGTGACAAGCGATAAAAATATGTATCTTAATAAAGAGAAAATATGTTGACACTCGTTGAAATTTTACCATTCCGATTCGATTTTGGCGGGATGACGGCTTTTATTCCCCGAGATTCCACCCAAATCCTCAACTCGTTTGTATCGTAAGCCTTGTCTGCAAGAACAGCTGAGGTTTTAACGTTTTCAAACAAGGGTATCGCTTGCTTGCATTCAGCCTCCTAGCCGCCTGTCAGAATGTACTACCGGCATGCCCAAAG
>DATBQC010000260.1:0-1850 GCA_036561065.1 Methylobacter sp.
AATCTATCCGCAGCGATCCCATATTCGGCAAATTGCCTTTGCATTGCGACCTGCATTTCAACAGATTTAAAATTGCCGCTATTTATCATTAAATCGGCATTGGGAACCCGCTTGAGAATAGCGGCCCATACTCTGACGACACGATGATTGATGCGTGCGGCACGAGACAAAGTACCGAACGTCATTCTTTGCGTTTGCAAGAAAGGCAACGCGCCTACCGCCCCCATACCATCGTCAGGGCGATACGCGGCCCATCTGGGCAAGCGGACAAGCTTCTCCGAAAATAGCTGATCACAATTCTCCGGTGCAAATTCCTGATCAGCCAGCAGGTAATCGATCGCATCAAGGCCGGTCGTGTAGCCATAACCAAGCCATGACACTTGTATCGGCGCCGGCTTCGCGGCAAAAACCAAAAGTCGATTGCCGGCGGTATGGCCGGCCAGATCGACCAGAATATCAATCTTATCCGCGCGAATCAAGCTTGCCATTTGATCATGGCTCAAGCCTACAGTACTCCGCCAATGATCGACATAGGTCTTGAGCCTCGCAGTTACAAAGTCTTCCGTCGCAACTTCGGAATAGGCAAAAGTCTCCACTAGCATCTTGTCGTGATTCGCCAACAACGGCTCAATGAAATGCCGCGCCGAGTGGTAACGCAAGTCGGGCGACACATATCCAATTCGAAGGCGCCTGTGCTCCGCACCGTGGTTGATGTCGATAACATTCGCTCGCAAAACCGGATCTGCATGAATCTTGTTCCACCGCCGATATTCAACAAAGATTTCCTCGGCCGAAAAATCAGGATGGTAGTTCAAACAAAAAAGAAGGTTGCTGTGCGCGACATCAAAATCCGGTTTGAGCGATAGCGCATGACGGCATTTCTCAATTGCCGCATCAAGCTTCCCTTGCTCCTGAAGTACCACTCCCAAATCACTATGAGCCTCAGCAAAGCCTGGATTGAGCAGGATAGCATTCTGAAAACTCTCGGCCGCGCAATTATATTTGCCTTGCTCTCTAAAAACCTTCCCGAGATTGGTATGTGCGTCAACATATTGCGGCTTCAATGAAAGCGCTTTTTCGTAACTGCCAACTGCCTCATCCAACCTGCCCAAGTCTTTAAGGACGAGCCCCAGGTTGTAATGCACCTCCGCAATCTCTGGCCGCAGCGCGAGCGCTTTGCGATACATGTCCACCGCTTCGACAAGCAATTTTTTATCATGCAATGCACTCCCCAAATTTATGTAAGCGTCTACATAGTCAGGCTTGATCTTGAGGGCAGCGGAATAGCTCTCGATCGCCGCATCGAGATTGTTGTGCGCAAAAAGCGCCACTCCCAACGCAAGATGTATTTGCGGGATATCAGGACATGCGCTCAGGACCCGGTGGAAGCTGTCGATTGCATCGTCGAGCCTGCCTTGCGCCTGGTACTGAAGCCCGATCCAGTAATGGTTTTCGTCAAACTCTTGATTCAAGGAATTTGCAATCGCAGAACCATCGATTGCAACCCCCCGCATGCGCTGAGCCCGGAAGGCAATCTCGAGATTGTGATGCACCTGGGCATATCCGGGTTGCAGTCTCAAAGCCTTTAGAAAATAACCTATCGCCTGGTCGTGCCTGCCCGCCTGCAAGTGCAAATTCCCTTGATAATAGTGAAGATCCGCCTGTTCCGGAAATAGAACCATGCCCTGGCTGATCACTGCCTGGGCACGCTCCCGCTGATCCAGTTGCAGTAACAATTGGCATAAATCGCAGTAAATAATTGCGAAGTCCGGTTTGATTCCGATCGCCTTCTCATAATATCCGGCTGCCGCCGCCAGCCTGCCCTGCTCCTTGGCTATCCTCCCGAGAAT
>DATBQC010000261.1:0-1959 GCA_036561065.1 Methylobacter sp.
GCTACTTCAGCGATTATCATTTAACCAGAAAATCATTACCTTAGTCATTTTTCCGTTGTTAGGGTTGATTGGCTTATCCGCATTTACCATCGCTCAGCAATTTAAAGAAATGACGGCAGCTGATAAAGTGAGCGATCTGGCTACATTTTCTTTTCATGCCAGCGCCTTGGTCCATGAGCTGCAAAAAGAACGAGGCATGTCAGCCGGATATATCGGCAGTAAAGGTCAGCAGTTTCAACACGAATTACTGGATCAACAACAGTTAAGCACTAAAAAAATGAATGCCCTGCAAGATAGTTTACAGCAGTTGGACATTCAGGCTGATCCGCATATTGCAACGCCCCTGCATAAGGTATTGGAGGAGCTGGAACGGTTAACAACGACGCGTCAGCATATTCTCGATTTTTCCCTGTCTGCCGCTCAAGCGATTAGCTATTATTCAAGTGTCAACGCGCAATTTCTCGACATAATTTCTTATTTGCCGCAATTGAGCCTCGATACGACCATGAGCGCGCAATTGTCGGCTTATGCTAATTTCCTTAAAAGTAAGGAGCGGGCCGGTATTGAACGAGCAGTGTTGTCCAATACTTTCGCCTTAGATCATTTTGAACCGGGGATGTATGAGCGCTTAGTCAGCTTGATTGCAACGCAAAACACATTTATGGATGTGTTTTTATCATTTGCCGACCAGCCGGCACAGCAATTTTATCAGCAAACTTTCAACGGCCAATTTGTTGACGAAACCCAGCGCATGCGTGAAACAGCACTTAAACAAGCTGATAAAGGACAATTCGCTATTGACGCAAAACACTGGTTTACCATGCAAACCGGTAAAATTAATTTGCTGAAAAAAATTGAGGATCATCTGGCCTCATTGTTTTTTGCAAAAGCCGATACGTTAAAAACTCAAGCTCAAACCTATTTAATTTTGATCACTGTTACTGTCGGCGGTTTATTGTTTTTAGCATTGGGTTTATTTTTGGTTTTACGGCGTGATATTGCTCATCAATTAGGCGGCGAGCCTTCCGAAGTGTGCGGCATGGCTGAAAGCATTGCCGAAGGTCACTTAGTGCAGCATAACGATCATGATTTACACCAAGGTATTTTTGCCGCAATGCGCTTGATGGAATCAAGATTAAGCGGGATTATCCAAACAATACACAGCTGCGCTCAACAGATATTGGATGCAGCCCAGCAAACCAGTTCGGCGGCAGAATCGCTTAGTCAAAGTACGTGCCAACAAGCGGCCAGTATTGACCAAACCACCACATCGGTCGAAGAGTTACGCAGTTCAATTGAGCATACTTCCATAAATGCCCAAGCTACTGAAAAAATAGCGAAAATATGTGCGGATTTGGCAGGGCAGGGCAATCAAGTGGTCGAGGAAGTCGTAGAAGCTATGGATAAAATCAGTCAGAAAGTTGTCTTGATTGAAGATATTGCTTATCAAACCAATATTTTGGCGCTAAACGCCTCCATTGAAGCGGCAAGAGCGGGTAAACATGGCCTGGGATTTTCAGTGGTTGCTATGGAAGTTCGGAAATTAGCCGGGCGTAGCCACGATTCGGCCGAAGAGATTCGCAGTTTAATCAGCGCATCGGAACAGACTACGAAAAAGGTTGAGCAATTATTTACCAGCATGTTGCCGGATATATTGAAAACCGCCACGCTGATTCAGGAAATCAGCGCCTCATCGGATGAACAGGCCGAATCGATTAAACAAATCAGCGAGGTGATGAAGCAGCTTGATGAAGTCACGCAGCGCAATGCGGCGGCATCAGAGCAGTTATCGGCAACAGCCCATATGTTGAATGATCAGAGCCAGGTTTTAGACCAAGAAGTCGGTTTTTTCAAATTGGGTTAAGGCCTGATTTTAAAAAATAGGGTGATTTATAAATGGAGCCGCTACTTTAGTCGCGCATGATTCCTGACACAAACAGTGAGGGGAACAGCGCGACT
>DATBQC010000262.1:0-1823 GCA_036561065.1 Methylobacter sp.
GGCTGAATGGCAGCGACAGTGCGAGCAGCGCGTCGTTTCCGAAGAGGCGCGCGAGGCCGACCGCGAGAAGCGCGCCGAAGCCACCGCCGCCAAGAAAGCGGGGAGGCGCTGATGAACAAACCGTTCAATCCCGCCAGCTACGTCGGACTGCGCAACTATTAGCTGCGAATGTCGAGCGGCTTAAGGACGCCTTTAAGCATTCGCGATACTATCCAACCATCCATCGGACCCGTCAAAGAAATTGGCAACGCCACTCATCACATCCTTTAAGTTCTCAATGTCGATATTCTCGTGTTCGAACTTGGCAACCGCGCCACTTGTGGTGGTTGCATATCGAAATGTAATCCCGCCTTTGTCCCAGTCGTGAAATTGCTTGATAATTTTTTCAACCACCATCAGTGCCTCATCGTCTGCTTTCGCACCGCACGCCTCGTTGATCCGGACGAGGTCGCGCCAAAGACTCAACAGGTCGTGCGTGCAACTTATATTTTCCGGCCTGACGCCAACCGATGGCCCATATTGGGTGATTAGCCACTTTAGCCCTGTCTCGACAGCGTGGCGGTAACAAAACAGCATCGGGTAGACCAAATCATATCGCCGGAGGCGTTCCTTTAACGCCAAGTCAGCCAGCGCTGTGCCCGCGTGCATGAAGCCGTCCATGATGGATACCTCGCGGGTTAGTCCATCGGCCGCCAGACGTCCGGCCGCCTCGGCGCGCATTGCCTCATGAAACGGCAAGTCACCTTTCTTGGGCCATCGAGAGGGCTTGTGGGTGAGGATGCTCTCGAACTTCATGGCTCTAATATCCTACGATAGGTTAGCCAAACGCCAAGCGATTGCCGAGCTGGAGAACCTGAGTGTGCAGAAATCAAGTTTTTTCATCGGCTCATCTCGGTTCCGGGAACATCTTTAGATGGGCTTGGTGGTTTAGTTCGCCAAGAGCCCCTAACTCACACCTGTTTTGCTCACTCCGCTTCTTCCACAGCAGTTCTGAAACTGATTTTTCCGCAGCAGTCATTTCTGCCTGCCTTTTGTCTTTGAATAATTCCCACATGGCCTTTTCAGCATCGGTGCGCTTATCGCACCGCGCGTCAATCCAGTCCTTCAATGGCGGAATAAAGCCCTCAAGGTCCGACTCGAAGTCAGCACTACTTATCCATCGAACCTGATCCTTTGGCACCGAGAACATCATGTCCGCGTACTTCGCAGGAACATTCATTTCCTTGAGATAGTTTTCCACCACTGTTCTAAGATCTTTAGCCGACGCAATAGCTTGGCTGGCGTTTAGGGTCCTTAGATCATCCGTGGTCAAAAAAGGTCTATGAATGCCAAGCCTAGGCTCCTCTGACAAGTCATTGGTCCTATTGACGCCAGCAACAAAAATAAAAAAACACGCACTCGCGCACATATAATTAGCTTCGATATTTTTTATATTCTGCCGGGCAGCTGCCTGTTTAAGAATATTGCTAGAAGCGCTAGTACGAAATTCGCTATCCATTTGCCCAGGAATAACTGTTTGCAAATCTAACGCTCGTACAAGGCGGCCTATCTTGATTGCCTCAGCTACGTTGCCGCCGGGTGACGCGAGATATATTGAATCATAAAGGTATTCTTTAATAAAAGCTCGCAGCTTCTCATAATCGCCGGCAAGGCCGATCTGAACGATGTCATCAAGATCGAGGGCTTCAAGAACGGCGAGCATTACAAGATCGTCGATATGTTCCAGCAAACGCCCGCCGACGCGCGAACGCCCGGCGGTGGAAGCGGCGCGCGTATTCAGTTTGGCGATTATGTCTCCTACGACGATTACCTGATGAACGAAC
>DATBQC010000263.1:0-4381 GCA_036561065.1 Methylobacter sp.
ACTCTCCAGATCGGAAAAGTCTGACCAATGAACTCTGGCAGGCGCGTTCTAAAATTTCGCGGCTCTATAGAGAGCTGTCCCGTTATAACGACAGCTTTCAGCCATTTGAACTGCACAATGGAGATATCTACGCAAAGCTCTCCATGGATAAAAGTGCGAAGATAAGCATCGGCACTAAACACTTCGAGTTCAAGGAGTGGCCGGATTTTGCCAAATATCTCTCTGGCGGTTGGTTTGAAGAATACACCTTCATGAAGCTTCAGCCCCTTGTTGATGCCGGTTTGATCAAGGATATGCGCATCGGTCTTGAGGTCTCATTCAAAGAAGACGATGCAAATAAGAGCTCATCAAGCTTTAGCGCACAACTGAGCAGCCTGTTTGGGGATACTTATCAGGAGCTTGATATTACCTTCACGGATGGAAGACGTCTCTATATCATCGAATGCAAAGCTGGCAATGTGAACAGCGAGCATGTCATGAGGCTCCAGAATATTGTCCGTTATTTTGGCGGAATTGAAGGCAGAGCTGTTTTAGCCTCATGTTTCTATCCAAATAACAAAGTCGTACAAAAGAAAATCGACGACTCGAAAAACATCCAGTTAGTTACGGGTAATAATCTAATCAAGCAACTGGAAGAAATGATTCAACCTGGAGAGCGGCATCGATGAAAGGAACCCTTTACGTCATTGTTGATGTCTCCGGCAGCATGAATGAGATGGGCAAAATTCATCTTCAATGGAATTTGTGCCGTTACGCCGCTCAACTGCAACTCATAGATCAGAAAAAATACGCAGATTTCAACATTCGTTTTTATCAATGGGCACAGAATGTTTCCGAGGTCGCTTTGCAAAGCGACGGGGATATGCCTGCCTTAAACGCTGAAGCTTCCTCGAACCTTTGTGTTCTATCTGATTTTCTATCCCAAAATCTGAATGATACCTGGAGATCGATGGTTCTCATTCTGTCTGACGGCAATTTTTCCAATTCAGACATCCTGAGCTTTCAGAGCCAATTGAGCACATTCCCAGACCTGATCATCCGGACAGTTGCAATCGGCGCTGATGCTGACCTGTTGAAGTTAAAGAAAATTTCAACAAATAGCAGTGTTTACCGTTCGGAGAATGTCGCATCAGCGATTGATAGCTCTATCTTTGGTTCTGATGAGCCATTGGCCGCGCCAGTATCCACGGCCCAGATTCTGCAATCCGAATCGGCTGAATCAGAAGAACCAGAGGAGGATTGGGATGCTTGATCAACTCTGGAACAGCTGGGGTGCCTCAGTAATCGGCCCCCTACATGTTAAAGCCGGGATTCCCAATCAGGATTCTTGGATGGTACGCCGGTATAAATGGGGAAATGTCGTTGTTGTGTCGGACGGCCTAGGCAGCAAAGCGCATTCGGATCACGGTTCAAAAGCCGCATGTCTTGCTGTTTTTGAAGCAGCCAAGAGCTATCAGGATAATCCTAAAGCCAACATCGTTGATATTCTAAGGCTCATTCATGTCAACTGGCTTGTAAAAATAGCTCCGTTCTCTTCATCAGATTGTTCGGCCACATGCCTTTTTGCCATCCAGATTGAAGGAATTATCACTCTTGGCCGCCTCGGTGACGGAATGATTGCCGCCCTTGGAGAAACTGAAGAAAAACACCTTATCCTCAGTGATAACAAACAGGATTCATTCTCAAACTACACAAACAGTCTTCAGCAGGAGTTTAAACCCTATCAGTGGGAAACCGCGACGATTGAAAGCGCGGCTTGCAATGCAGTTGTGCTATGCACGGATGGAATATCAGATGACCTGTTACCTGAAAAACAGATGATCTTTGCACAGGAACTCTACTCCACTTATGCAGACCTGGAGCCGGAAGAAAGAAAGCGGGATCTTAAACGTTGGCTCAATGAATGGCCGGTCCCGGGACACTCCGATGACAAGACAATTGCCTGTCTGTTTAAGAAAGGAGGTTCCCAATGAGCCAAAGATTTAATGAATACGTTGACGAATATCAGAATGTACATATTCTGGACAAGGTGCTTGGTCAAGGTGGCCAAGGGGTGGTTTTCCGTACCAAAGATCCTGATCTGGCGATCAAGCTTGTTACAGATGAAAGTGGAAATCCTGTTACCGATGAGGAGTCTGTGGAACGGTATTCAAAGCGCTTTAAGCGTGTCCGGCTCCTGCCTCTGCCCGAAAGCCTGAATATATCTGTACCAGCAGCGTTGCTTCAGAATAATGCCGGTTATGTGATGCAGCTTTTGAGTGAAATGGTTCCGTTCAGCCATTTCTGGCTCGATGGCAAGTCCGCAGAAAAAATTGGTCCCGACGATATCCCTGCATGGCTCTCAGCAATGCCTGAGAGCGAAGCCAAAAAGATCGTCCATTATTACAAAACCGGAGGACTCAGGCGTAGGCTTCATGCACTCTACAAGTGCGCGTCTTTGCTGGCACGCCTCCATGGTAACGGCATGGTCTATGGCGATATATCCCCCAATAATATCTTTATTTCAGAAGGGCTTGATGACTCATCAGTATGGTTGATCGATGCCGACAACATTCGATTTGAAATCTCCGTAGACGGAAGTGTTGTTTACACACCAAAATACGGAGCCCCGGAACTGGTTCAGGGCAAAGACGATGGAAGACCTTCAAGCGATTGTCATGCGTTTGCGGTCGTGGCCTTCTACCTTCTTTCGTTGATTCACCCTTTTGTCGGGAAAAAGGTGGACGGAACAGATGAAGGCGATTGGGCTGATGAAGAAAATGACGACGAGGATATTGAAGATAAGGCCTATGCCGGATTATTCCCTTGGGTTGATGACCAAAGCGATGATTCCAACTCTTCCGACAGCGGTCTGCCCAGGTCCCTTCTCCTCACGGAGAAACTGACCACTTTATTTGAAGGTACATTCGGCCCGGGAAGGACATCTCCCTTGCTTCGGCCCACCATCTATCACTGGCCTGCGGCTCTCGCTCAGGCAGCGGATATGACCGTCACATGCCCGGGCTGCTCCATGAACTATTACTATGATTTCATTCACCCGGAAACAGAGGAGCACAATTGCCCTTACTGTAAAACACAGAGGCCGCAGGTGCTCATTCTTGAGTCTTATCAATGGTATGGACCTAACAAGTCCTTAAATTCACCATGCTGGCGCTATATTCGGGAGATCCCTCTCAATTCCGAACTGACGGTACCGAGGCGAGTTTTTGATGAGTTTGAAATGCTTGATTCGGATACAGCAGAGGTGATCATCTCTTCAACCGACAAAGGCATTCTGATTAAAAAGTCAGACCATGGCAAAGCCGATTTGTCCGTTGCTGCTGACAGTCATCCGCAAAGTGGTTTTCAGAAGCTCTATTCACAAATAAAGATAGACCAGGAAGCGACGGATGTTCGGTTTTGGATGTTCGCACATTTGAATAGACCTCGGTTGGTTAACTGTATGATCAGCGGAGGTGGAAAATGAGGCTGAAAGACATAAATGCTGAAATCACTTTTGAATTATGGGTGAAACCGGAGCTGGCCGGAGAGTCTCCGAATATGGGCGTGGGGTACATCGCACCCGATAATGGTGGACAGGCATACAGATTAAGAATTGATGGCCAGCAATGGAGCGTGCTGCTCCGAGACGCCTCGGCCGGAAAAGATCTGAATTTTCATCTGAAAAGAGGTTGTGCGCATCTTGCTGAGGTAATGCAGGTTGCCAAGGACGGCAGTGCGCTTGTGAAAATCATCTTTTTCAATGGTGAAATTGTTGAAATTGGCGACGTGGAGATCGGCATTGATGAACGTATTGAATCAACTGCTAAAAGAAATGGCATTCGCTTTAATGGAGCCGAAGAGCTGAGTAGCGTATTAAACGAGAAATGTAAAATCAGTGTAGGTGATGAAAATTTTTTTCTGCTCATGAGTGGCCCAGCGGCCAAGGCAGAGTTTGAACCGGATAGTCAGGAGGATGAAGACTCGCCTGAGTTTCAAGCCATTGTGCAGGAAAAGTACCGGGAATTCTCTATTTATGGCGAAAGGGTTCGAATACCGATTGAAAGGCGTAATGTCGACAAGTCAAAGGATATCTTTTTTGCGACCAAAGCGGTCTTTAAGGATAACCAAAAGAGCGAAGGCGCATTACGTCTGGCAAGGGGAGCCGTCCTGTTTTCTGACTACACTAAGACAGGTCGTATTCGTGCCTTAGCCGCTGGAGCGATGAGTCAGCTTACCAAGGAAACCGGGAGCTACCTGAAACAATGGGATGAATACGGCGCGATAGAAGGTGAAATGTTGCTAGCAAGGGCTAAAAGCGTCGGGAGAATTGACTACCATGACACTGAGCAGACAACAAAAGGGGTTAAATTCTTTGTATCGTCTATTCCGGATCAACTTT
>DATBQC010000264.1:0-1601 GCA_036561065.1 Methylobacter sp.
TTGACCGAAACACAGCAGCTAACCCCACCACCAAGAGTGGAAGCCAGCACATCGCTCAGTACGCTGCTCCGATCACCCGCAATCGCAATAATTCCCTTGGCTGCGACCGCGGAGATAGCTGTCAGGAGTAAATGGTTGCTAAGGCCGCAGCGTAAGCTCCATTTCAAAACCGTGGCTAGCAATTGGGCTGTATTGCTGATGCAATACCCTTGCGATTCTGGAACGTCGACCGCTCCAGGGACAGTGCGACCGGGTCCGCGTACGTCAGCAGGATGTTCTGGCACCATTGGGCCTGCAGGGCGGCTGTCCAGTCCTAAGGTGTTTTTGAAAAGCGATATTGCAGCGAGCGACTTAATGCCTTCGGCACCGGCACGTTCGAAAGCCAGTTTTACCTCCTTACCTATAGCAGCAAGTTCTTTTTTATGTGCTGACTTCAGTCCTTCAATATCGCTGTTTAGCTTTTTCTTTTCGATGTTAAGTTGCTCGGTTTCCCTTCTGATCGTTTCGAGTCCGGCACTTGCGGTTTGCGATACGCGTTCCAATTGATTTTGGATGGAAAGCTGGACAGATGGAAGCTTCAAAATCTCTTCCATGACTTCGTTAAGTATGTCCCTATTGCTAAGCAAGTCCGCGAGATTTCCCCGCGCGCGTTCGATCGACTGCCTAATCGCATCGTCAGCCCATTCTTTGGCGGCCAATTCTGCGAGATCCGTCAGCTGTCTGTTTGTAATTACCGGAAGAGTGGCTAGGTCCGCTTTCGCTTTAAAGAGGCGCTTTACCAGGGTGCCGGGCGGAGCGCAATCATACTTAAAGTCAGGAACGCTGAACGGGGCTACTACAATGGTTCGCCCGTACCACTTTACCGTTGGATGATTTTTGTATCCGTGCAGAGGAAGATTAAAGTCCGTATTCGCTGTTTCGGTTGTATCTGACGGAAGTTTGATGATAGGTCCATCGAGCAGCTTAAATACAGGAAATACACCTGGGGCGGGACGGTAGATTTCTTTAATCCACTCGCGAACCAAATCTGGATTGCTGGAAGAATGGGGGACAGCAATAACATCGTATACATGCGAAACCAGCGACTTGATAACGAACTGGACCTTCTTATCGGGGCTCTGATGATCAACGCGCCAAATCGAAAGGCTTTCGGCCGCATTTGCGCCCACGTTGATAGTGTTCGGAAAAGCCGTAGCGTCACCAGAGTCCTTAAAAATTTGCTTTGACTCTTCATCTGAAAGAGCAATTACGCCATCTTTGTAAACTATCCCGCTGATATGAATAAAAAACTGGCCCGACGGCAGGGTATTAGTGCGATACCCCAAAACAGTAAAGCTGTATATTTCCTCAAATTCGATTTCAGACAAGCGAAAGGGATAGCGAACGTTTTCTGTGCCGCCTCCTTGTTGGTTAGGAACAAGCGAGTGCACAGCCTCAATTAGAGGGAGAAAGCTGCTTGCAATCGGCGATGGCATTGCATCCAAACAGTCATGCGCCGCTTTGTAATAATCGATGCTTCCCGTCACTGCCGACATAATGCCAGCAATAATTGCTAAGCCACCCCGTTCGGGCGGGAGGCTTGAAGGATGGCCGTCCAAAAT
>DATBQC010000265.1:0-11485 GCA_036561065.1 Methylobacter sp.
CCAGATTACTGGCATTTCTGCTTAAGATATTAGGAGTTACAGATGGCTCATAAGAAAGCTGGTGGTAGTACCCGTAACGGACGCGACTCTAATGCGAAAAGATTAGGTGTTAAGCGTTACGGCGGCGAAAGCGTAACAGCAGGCAATATCATTGTTCGTCAACGTGGAACCCAGTTTCACGCAGGTGATAATGTAGGCTGCGGGAAAGATCATACATTGTTTGCAACAGCTGATGGCAAAGTGCTTTTTCAGGTCAAAGGACCTCAGAATCGCAAATTTATCAGTATTGTTGCTGCATAAAGCATACGACTGTCTCGCGCTATAGCATGGCGAAACAGTTAGGTCGGGTAATGTAGCCCGGCAACTTTAAAAAAGCTCCGCCGTTGTTATGGCGGGGCTTTTTTTGTTTTTATCGGTTGAGTTTGAAGTTTGGCGGCATGTGATTTATGAGATTTGTTGACGAGGCAGAAGTTCGCGTAGAAGCGGGCGATGGCGGCAATGGTACTATCGGCTTTCGGCGCGAGAAATACATCCCTATGGGCGGCCCGGACGGCGGCGACGGCGGCGACGGCGGCAGTGTTTATCTGATTGCAGCAGAGAATGTAAATACGCTGGTGGATTTTCGCTACCATGCCGTACATCGAGCGCAACGCGGACAAAACGGCATGAGCCGCAATTGCACAGGCAGAAAAGGCGACGACTGCTATGTACCGGTACCACTCGGGACACAGGTTTCCGACGCGGAAACGGGCGAGGTCATCGGTGATTTAACCGAAATCGGCCAAACGCTGCTGGTCGCTCAAGGCGGTTTTCACGGACTGGGTAACACACGCTTTAAAAGCAGCGTTAACCGCGCACCACAAAAGGCCAGCAAAGGCAGCGAAGGCGAGCACCGCCGGCTTAACCTAGAACTGACGCTGATTGCCGATGTCGGCCTCCTGGGCATGCCCAACGCCGGAAAATCCAGTTTGATTCGATCAGTATCGGCAGCAACACCCAAGGTTGCCGACTACCCATTTACAACCCTTCACCCTAATCTGGGCGTGGTTAGCGTCGACGATTTGCGCAGCTTTGTTATTGCCGACATTCCCGGCGTGATTGAAGGCGCAGCGGAAGGCGCGGGTCTCGGCCTGCAGTTCCTGAAGCACTTGCTGCGTACCGGCTTACTGTTACACTTGATTGACGTCGAGCCATACGAGAGTATGGAGTCGCCGGTACAGGCCGCAAAAAAAATCATTCACGAAGTCGAAAAATGGAGCGACGAACTGGCTGCCAAACCGCGCTGGCTGGTGCTAAACAAGATCGACCGCCTGCCTACCGATGAAGTCGATCAGCGTTGCCAGGCGATTGTCGACGAGCTGGAATGGAAGGGACCGGTCTTCAAGATTGCAGCAATTAACGGTGATGGTACGAGAGAACTGATGTTTGCCATCATGAACTTTTTGGAACAGCAACGGCAGGAAAAAAGTGAGCAGGACTGATTTTGCCAAAGTTAAACGGGTCGTCGTCAAAATAGGCAGCTCTTTATTGACCAAAGGCGGACAGGGGCTTGACAAGCCATCCATAGCTGCCTGGGTTGAGCAGATGGCCGATTTAAGACAGCAGTCTATCGACGTGATCCTGGTTTCTTCCGGCTCCGTCGCAGAAGGCATGTGCCGTCTAGGCATGAAAGCACGCCCCAAGACATTACATGAATTGCAGGCGGCGGCATCTGTCGGCCAAATGGGCCTAGTGCGCGTTTTTGATGACAACTTTCAGCAGCATCGCCTGCATGCGGCACAGGTACTGTTAACGCACGACGATTTGTCGGACAGACAGCGCTATTTAAACGCCAGAAGCACGCTACTGACATTGCTCAAGCTCGGCGTGGTGCCGGTTATTAATGAAAACGATGCCGTGGCGACCGAAGAGATCCGCTTTGGCGATAACGATACGCTGGCGGCACTGGTCGCCAATCTGGTCGAAGCCGATTTATTGATCATCTTGACCGATCAGCAAGGCTTGTTTACGGCCGATCCAGGCTTAAATCCCGACGCGAAACTAATTTCCGAGGTCAGCGCTAACGATGACCGATTGGATATCATGGCAGGCGACAGTCGTAGCGGACTAGGCCGGGGCGGCATGTGCACCAAAGTGCGGGCAGCGCGGCTAGCCTCCAGATCCGGCGCGGCCACAGTCATTGCTGCGGGCGCAGTCGACAATGTTATTACCGAGGTCATTGCCGGAGCTGATTTGGGCACCCATCTATTGCCGGACATCGAACCATTGGTAGCCAGAAAACGCTGGCTCGCCGGGCAGTTACAGGTCAAAGGCCAGTTGACCCTGGATGCAGGCGCGGTCAGAATGCTGCAAAACGAAGGCAAAAGCCTGCTGGCCGTCGGAGTTAAATCAGCATCAGGCCGGTTTGAGCGTGGTGAATTGGTTTCCTGCGTCGATGACAGTGGCTTGGAAATTGCGCGCGGACTGATTAATTATGGCAATGCCGATACCCAGTTAATAGCAGGCAAAAGTAGCTCCGAATTTGAGAGCATCCTGGGCTACTTCGACGATTCTGAGCTGATACACCGGGATAATCTGGTAATGATTTAGCTGGCGCTATAATGGAACACGGATGACGCTGATTAAGACGGATTCACACGGATTTTTTTGAGCTACAGCTCCGCCTGCAACGCAATCTGCAATCAGTGCTTATTTGTCAAAATCCGTGTTATCCGTGTCCTATTTTTCAGTTAAATAAGCAATAAAAAAGGCCGTAACTCAAAGAGTTCGGCCTTTTTTATTGTGTAAAGTTAAAGCGATTAAGCGATAGCTTTTACTTTTGCATTCAGTCTGCTTTTACCGCGTGCGGCTTTATTCTTGTGAATAATGCCTTTGGTAACTGCGGAATCGATAATCGGAACAGCAGTGTTATAGGCGGCTTGCGCTTTTTCTTTGTCGCCAATTTTAACAGCGGCAATGATTTTTTTGATGAAGGTGCGTAAGTTGCTACGTTGTCCTGCGTTGCGAATACGGCTTTTTTCCGCTTGTCGCGCGCGCTTTTTAGCTTGTGCTGTATTAGCCATAGTGTCTCGATTCTTGGTGTAAGTTAATTAAGCCGTGTATTATCTGTATAAATCATATTATTGTCAAACTTTTTGACGCAACAGGATAGGAACGCCGTTGAGCAGGCCGCTTTTTAAATCGACGTTTGCCGGACAGAGCTTGGAGCCGTATTCGCGGGGCTTGTGGGTTTTATCCTGATTTCAGGTGCTTGTGCCGGGCTTTACTTCGCGCGGCGACATGAAAACGCAGGTACGGTACGGGGTTTACGCGATGACACTCAGTCTGAGCCCGAATCTGGCGCTGGTTTTCCCGTTGGCACATGCGGGACTGGCTTTGGCGACATCATTGGGAGCTTTTTTATGCCGTTTTATTGCTGAGAAAGTTGCACAAGGACAAGGTATATCAACCGGCAAGCCGATGGTGGCTGTTCTTTGTCAGGGTATCGCTGGCCGGTTGAGTCATGGCGACAGGCCAGTATTATTTTGTCGATGCGGCTTGGTGGAATGACTGGAATTCCACGGAGCGTGTCATCAATCTGGTCAAATAGATAGGGCTAGGTTTGATAATTTATGCGGCAACATTGTTTTTAACGGGCCTAAGGTTAAAGCATTTGGCCGGTCAGAGACATGGGTAAAATGCCAGTTATTTAGGGGTTGAACAGAAACTCTGCGGTTGACGCTATTATTCTTACGAATTTTCGACACAGGCACGGCAATGTTTTCCGTAGGCAAGGAATGAGCGACCCGTGGCTATTAGAGTCAGCGTTCAATCTGGTGCTGGAAACCAGTTACGTGTTAAGCGGAATGCTCCTGACCTCTCACTTTTTGCAAACCTAGTCCCGCACTATGGTAGACAACTGGATTCCTTCCATGTACCAGGAAGACCCACCACTGGAAGTACTGAACAACATCAAGCTCAGCTACTTCATCAAGCATTAGATGAAGAAATTTGATCCGCATTGCTTTGGGCGCGCATAGCCTTGTAGGCTGGAATAAGTCGGTTCGAGCGACAGTGAAAACAGGCGTTTCCGACAAACACACCATCCTGATCGCGCCGGAAACGCCACCTCGCGCTACGCGCTTGGATGGTCTTATTCCGGCCTACGTCTTACTGCCTTTGGATGTTTTCGTGCTTTTTTGTGCTTTTCGTGGAAAAAACTGATTTTTCTACGTTTAAAAATCAACCTTGCGTTAACCTGACTTCCGCTTCGCGGTATTTTGCCGCGCAATACTCGGCCACTTCGGCGGGCAGATGCGGCCCCGGCGCGGTTTTATCCCAGTCCAGCGTTTCCAAATAATCACGGATATATTGCTTATCGAAACTGGGCGGACTGATGCCCACCTGATATTGATCGGCTGGCCAGAAACGTGATGAATCGGGGGTTAATGCTTCATCGATCAGGTATAAAATACCGTTATCGTCAACGCCGAATTCAAATTTGGTATCGGCAATAATAATGCCCCGCTCTTTGGCGTAGGCAGCGGCTTCCTTGTACAGTTTAAGACTGGCATCACGCACTTTTTCAGCCAAATCCTGTCCCATCAATTCAACGGTCTTTTCAAAAGAGACGTTTTCATCATGCTGATCCACTTCGGCTTTGGTGGACGGCGTATAAATAGGCTCCGGCAATTGCTGCGCCTGCTGCAAACCTTCGGGCAACTTAATGCCGCAGACTGCGCCTGATTTTTGGTAATCTTTCCAGCCTGAACCGATCAAATAACCGCGTACAATCGCTTCAACCGGCAGCGGTTTCAATAACTTGACGACGATAGCGCGGCCTTCAATCTGCGCACGCTCGGCAGCATCGGGTACAACTTGTTCCAGCGGAATATCGGACAGGTGATTGGGCATCACGTGTTTCATTTTTTCAAACCAAAAATTGGACACGTTGGTCAAAACACGGCCCTTGCCAGGAATCGGGTCAGGCAAGATCACATCGAATGCGGACAACCGGTCGGTGGTCACAATCAGCATGTGTTTGTCGTCAATGTCGTAAATATCCCGCACTTTGCCGCGAGCGCGGAGCTTTAAAGACGACAGTGTTGATTGGTATAGAGCTTGTGGAGCGGTCATAAGTTCTCGCTGGGTGTCAAATAAGATAATTCTATCAGTTGTTAGTCAATTCAACGCGTTTTTAAAGCATATCTCATCAACGGAACATATCCTTATTAACCGCCTTATCCATAGCCATTTTTGCGGTAATCATGCCTTTATCGACCAGCTCTTTCATATTCTGATCCAGCGTCTGCATGCCGTCCTTGCGTCCTGTTTGAATCGCCGAATACATTTGCGCCACTTTGGCTTCACGGATCAGGTTCCTGATCGCCGCCGTACCCACCATAATTTCATGCGCAGCAACACGACCGCCGCCGATTTTCTTCAACAGAGTTTGCGAAATAACTGCCTGCAATGATTCAGACAACATGGCCCGAACCATGTCTTTTTCCGCGGCAGGAAATACATCGATAATACGGTCGATGGTTTTAGCAGCAGAAGTGGTATGCAAGGTACCGAACACAAGGTGACCGGTTTCCGCCGCCGTCATCGCCAGTCGAATGGTTTCCAGATCGCGCATTTCGCCGACCAGAATAATATCGGGATCTTCCCGCAGCGCTGAACGTAACGCTTCATTAAAACCGTGGGTATCGCGCTTGATTTCCCGCTGGTTAATCAACGATTTTTGGCTCACGTGAACAAACTCGATAGGGTCCTCCACAGTCAAAATATGCGCGTAATCGTTGCAGTTGATATGATTAATCATCGCCGCCAACGTAGTTGATTTGCCTGAGCCGGTCGGGCCGGTTACCAGAACCAGACCGCGCGGTTTTTGGCATAACTCCTCAAAAAACTTGGGCGCCTTCAGGTCTTCCAGACTCATTATGACCGAGGGAATCGTCCTGAATACGGCGGCTGCGCCGCGCTCCTGGTTAAACGCGTTAACACGAAACCGGGCAACGCCGGGTAATTCAAACGAAAAATCGGTTTCCAGAAATTCTTCGTAATCCTTGCGTTGCTTGTCATTCATAATGTCATAAATCAGCGCATGCACCTCTTTATGATCCAAAGGCGGAATATTAATTCGCCGAATATCCCCATCAACCCTAATCATAGGCGGTAGCCCAGCCGACAAATGTAAATCCGATGCCTTGCTTTTAGTTGAAAAGGCCAGTAATTCGGCAATATCCATAACATCCTCTTGACGATAAAAATAAAAAATACCTTATACCATAGTTCATATTTTCATTTTTTAAATGTGCTTTGTTGTGTTAATTTTTAATGATTGTGTTGTCTAATAACCGACAACTGACTGACAACGGACAACTCATGACAACCATTACTGAACGACTCGAACAAATACGCACGCAAATCAGCAAAGCGGAACTAGCCTACAACCGTCAGCCCGGCTCGGTGCTGTTACTGGCTGTCAGCAAAACCAAGCCGGCCGAAGACATTGCTGCCGCCTATCAAGCCGGGCAACGCCATTTTGGCGAAAATTACTTACAGGAAGCCTTGAGAAAGCAACAGGAATTGGGCGCATATGCTATTACCTGGCACTTTATCGGCCCGATCCAGTCCAATAAAACCAAGCCGTTGGCGACGCATTTCGATTGGGTGCACAGCGTGGACAGCTTAAAAATTGCCCGACGCCTGAGCGAACAGCGCCCTGCCCATTTGCCTCCACTTAATATTTGCCTGCAAGTGAATATCAGCGATGAGCCCAGCAAGTCCGGTATTGCCCTAGCCGAATTGCCGCAACTGTGCGAACAGGTCGCCAAGCTGCCTAACCTGAAATTGCGCGGCGTCATGGCCATTCCCGCTCCGCGAGACGATTTTGAGCAACAACGCCAGCCTTATAAAGCGCTGTATCAGGCCGTTGCAAAGCTGGAGCAACCCGAGCTGGATACTTACTCGTTCGGCATGACAGGGGATTTAAAAGCTGCGATTGCCGAAGGCTCGACCATCGTCAGAATCGGCACCGCATTGTTTGGCGAACGGGATTATTCCTGACAATAACGTATACGGAGACCATCCGTAAAACATAAATCAATTTAATTCCCCTATCGATTCATTTTCAGCTTTAGCTTACATACGCCGACCATTTTTTGCGCCACAATGCGGCCGTGCCATCTCGCCATTGCCCGACAAGCTCCTGTGTCGCGTTTAGATCGAATCGGCCGGCACGTGACACTCCTGACACCATAGGCTGAACCAGAAACCGGCACACGAATTGCAAAAAGGCAATGCCGTAATAACTCTTGTAGCAAATAACTAACGGAGAAAATCATGGAAAATCTTAGTGGAAAAATCGAACATATTGTAGTGCTGATGATGGAAAACCGCTCCTTCGACAGCATCTTGGGGCAACTCTACCCGCCTGACGATCCTGGATTCGACGGGCTGAAAGGCAATGAAACCAATTCGCTGCACGGCGGAGCGGACATTAAAGTGTGGAGCAGCAAGAAATTCGACCAGAAATCCATGTCGATTCCCGATCCGGATCCCGGCGAAAAATGGACAGACATCAACATGCAGCTTGGATTGGACATAGCAACAGGGAGCGGAACACCAACGATGAAGGGCTTCGTCAACAATTATGTCCAGCAGACCGCCAAAGCTTCCGGCAGCTATGTGCCGGAATCGATCATGCATTACTACACTCAGGAACAACTCCCGGTCATCAGCAAACTGGCAAAGCAATTTGCGGTGTGCGACAACTGGTTCGCTTCCGCGCCCTGCCAGACATGGCCGAACCGTTTCTTCCTGCATTGCGGCACGGCTGAGGGCTATGAAAACAATTCGCCCACGCATTTTCCTTACCTGATGGAAACGATCTTCAACCGTTTCAGTCACCCTGACTCATGGAAAATCTATTTCCATGACTTCCCTCAAACCCTGACCCTGAGCCGCTTGTGGCCGCATCTGGAGCGGTTCAGATTTTTTGAGAATGACTTCGCGAGAGATGCCGCAGCCGGAAAATTGCCATCCTATACCTTCATTGAGCCGCGCTATTTTCCGGACGTGAAATTGCCCAACGACCAGCATCCCCCACACCACGTCGGAATGGGCGAGGATTTAATCGCCGAAGTCTACAATGCGATCAGAAGCGCGCCGACCTGGGAAAAGACCCTGCTGATCATCATTTACGACGAGCACGGCGGAATCTACGACCATGCCCCACCGCCAGCAGCCGTCCCTCCCGACAATTCGCATTCACAACCGTTCGGATTCGACCGCTACGGAGTTCGGGTTCCGGCTGTGCTGATCTCACCTTACATCAAGGCCGGGACTATTCTGAAACCACCACAAGGATCATCTTATCCCTTCGACCATACCTCGGTCATAGCCACCCTTAGAAGATGCTTCTCTCTCGGCGCGCCTATCAGCCATCGAGACGCCGTCGCCCCGGATCTCGAAAGCGTCCTGAATCTCGACACACCGAGGAATGACTGCCCGGAGAAAGTCGTCCCCCTGCCCTACGTTGTCAGTGCGACGGATCTCGAAAAGGCATTGCACGCGCCCCTGAACGATTTCCAGAAGGCGATGCATGAAGCTGCCGCCCACCTTCCCGTTCTCGGAAAAGGCAATATTTTTGATGACATTGAGAACCATATCGAGAACCTGGTGAAAAAGATCAAGAAGCCCGATGTTCCCGATAACAAAACCTCTGCCACTGCGGTTCCATTCATCAGAAATAAATTAAGCACCTTTCTGGGCAATATCCGCAATTAACTAATGATTCATTGTTTTTAAATAATCCATAACCAAAAACTCGGGCGATGTTCCGGGCAACAATAAAAAAGGAGAAAACCATGTTAAACAGCACCACCTTGGAAGTCGCAATCGGCCTAGTCTTTTGTTACGCTTCCGTCGCTCTAATTGTCAGCTCCATCAACGAGGCCATTGCATCTATCCTTAAGCTGCGCTCCAAGTCACTATTAGACGGCGTCAAGTCCCTGCTCAATGATCCAAATTTTAATGGTCTTGCGCTCAATATATACAACCATGGATTGGTGAGCCCCCATGACCAAGGAAATGCAGCAAATGCTCAAGATCTCACCAACAAACCCTCTTATATCGATCCCAAGCATTTCGCCATCGCCCTTATCGACAGCATACAGACCAAAACCGGTGATTTCATTCAGCTTGGCGCGGACATCAACGCAATCTCCGATCCCCAGATAAAACAGCTGCTGCAAAGCATCTATACACGCGCCTCGGGAAAGATTGAAAACGTTCATGCCGAGTTGGCAACGTGGTTTGACGCCGGCATGAATCGGCTATCAGGCAACTATAAGCGCCGCTCCCAGCTTCATTGCTTCATCATCGCTCTGGCAATTGCAATCCTCTTCAACATCGATAGCTTCCACCTGTTCACCACGCTTTGGCAACACCCCGCAATTACAACCGGAATAACTCCACCCACCGACTCGACAAACATTCCATGGGAAATGCTCATGTCCTTACCTGTCGGCTGGTCGAATGGCACAACGTTTACAAGCGTAGTCGGCGCGATATTAAGCATTAAATTTGCAGGCTGGCTGGTAACCGCATCGGCCAGTCTTTTCGGCGCGCCGTTTTGGTTCGACCTCTTGCAGAACATGGTACGCCTGCGGGGCACCGGCAACAAACCGGGTTCCGACAGCAAGCCAGCCGCCAATTAAATTTGGAATGTATAGAATCATGACTATTGCAAAAACAATCAGCAAAGCAGCCCTAGCGTTGATTCTGAGCTTGAACCTTCCGGCACATGCGGACGGCCAGCCAGGGCAATTCGACTATTACCTGCTAACCCTGTCCTGGTCGCCCGAGCATTGCGCAGAAGTGCCGGGTGACAAGGTTCAGTGCAACGGCGGCAAGCATTACGGATTCGTCGTACACGGATTATGGCCGCAATACAATAAAGGCTACCCGGACACCTGTTCAACAACCCCGGCAGTTCCCAAAGCGGTCGTACAGGAAATGCTCCCTGTCATGCCCAGCGAAAAACTGATCCAGCACGAATGGGAAAAACACGGCACCTGTAGCGGCAAAACGGTCGACGAGTACTTCGACCTGATCCAGAACACGTTCCAGACCATCAAAATCCCCCCTGCTTTCGCGAATCCGAACCAGCGGGTCAATACCTCGGCTGCCCAAATTCGCCAACAATTTCATGACTCGAACCCAAACTTGCAAATGGCTGTAGCCTGCAAAGGCGACTACTTGCAAGAGGTTCGCCTGTGTTTCGACAAGGCCATGCAGCCCAAAGCATGCAGTTCCGGCGTCAGGGATCATTGCCCTGCGTCGACCGTAATCATGCGTCCGGCCCAATAACCAACTGAGGATAAAATCATGACATTAAGCGCACTTGACGAAAACGGCAACCCGGTAGACTGGTGGTTCGCCTACAAGATCCCAAAACTCACTCAGGACGCAAGCACACCCAGCGCCACCGGCTACGAATATGTTTATTACGACCCGAAGGTCGGCAAAGTCGATAAATCGCCCAATCTATTGACCGACGGCAAAGGCGCAGTCGATCTTACCTTGAGTTCCGTATTCGACAATCCCGCCGACACCACCGGCTGGATCATCTACAACGACGAAATGCCTGCCAGCGCAGGCGGCAAGGACGACGGCAGCCTGGGACATACCAAAGGCGTAATTGCCTTCGATACCGTCTCGCAAACCGCATTCTGGATGCTGCACTCCTGGCCCAAGTACGCCAATCCCGGCGTTGACGGAATGCCGACGCCCATGTATGGACAGACTTTTCTTTGCATATCCCTGGACATGGCAACAGCCGGCAAGATTGCCGAACAAATGGCTAATCACCAGGAACCACAAGTCTACAAACCGCGCATCCCGGCCTCGCTAGACAAATCCGACGCGCTATACCTGCTCACCCAAAAATTGAACCCCAATGCGTCCGGGGACTCGGAAGTACTGGAATGCACTTCTCGCGGCGGACTCAACTTCAAAGTGATCGCAAAAAACCGCAAATGGGGCAAAGATTTCTGGAACGACCTGGTCGGCCCGACACTAGGCTCGGACATGGATGTGGAAACCTGGATACGCGGAAAAATCCCGCCGACTCTCGACAGCGACGGCATCCACAAGACCTTCGACGTCAAGTACATCGACCTGAGCCGGCTCGGCGCGCCCTGGGCATGGCCTGAAACCCATGACCATGCCAAGTGGGGCATCACCGTCGATTCCGACTGGATCTGCGTCGGCGACATCAACCGCATGGTCTCGCAGGAAAACCGCGGCGGTGGAACGATTGCGTTTCAGGACGAAAAACTGTGGGCGGCGCTGTCGAAAACTGACCTTATCGTCGCACCTCCAGGACACAGCAGAAGCGATGCTCGGGATTTGATTCAATCGACTCATCAGCCTGAGGATGATGGGTGATGTATCTTTGACGGTAGTTTTGTGGAATGCGGATGTTCGAAGTTCGAAG
>DATBQC010000266.1:0-5699 GCA_036561065.1 Methylobacter sp.
GCTAGCCAGTTAAAAAGTTTCATGCCGTCTTTTTGGGGTTTTATTATCAAATTAGCATCTACTCAAATATCCTTTATTTTCTGGCTTCAATCAGCTTAATAAGATGACTGCTACGATCATCGACATGCACGGAGGTGAAAGCGCAGGCTTTAACGTTTTTAACGGTGTTCCGGTTGATGTTTGCCCCGACCAGCGCAACAACGATGGGGTTAAGCAGGTTCATGATCGCGGCAAGCACGGAATTTGAACTGACCACATGCTCCAGCAATAACACCTGCCCGCCCGGCTTGCATACCCGGTAAACTTCCTTCAAGCCCTTTACCGCCGACGGCACCGAACAAAAAACAAACGAACAAATAACCGTATCGAAACTGTTATCGGCAAAGCATAACGACTGAATATCCATCAGTTCTAAGTCGACTTTGATATTTTTCCTGTCTCGTTTCTGCGCCGCATACTTTAGCATTTGTTCGCTAAAATCAATCGCCGTTATTCGGGCATCCTTGGGATAATAATCGAAATTCTTGCCCGTCCCCACGCCGACCTCAAGGATATGGTGCCCTTCAACCTTGGCCCATAATTTTTTCCGCCAGCTTTTAAAAAACAGCCCTTCCATGACCGCTTCCATGCCCTCAAAATACGGGGCGATGCGGTCGTATCGTTTTCTGATTGCGGCGCTGTCTGGCTTCATGATGACTTCGGGTAGTTAATCGGGATCTGCATAGTACAGCGCAAGCTTGGCTGTCATCAACAATAATATGAATGTAAACAGGTTGATTAATTCACCACGAACGACTGCACGGATGCAGGAGGTAGAGCAATGCAGGAGCAATTGCCGAGACACGAAGTTCACGAAGAAAAGAAAGATAAAAACTTCGTGTTCTTCGTGCCTTCGTGGTGAATAAAAAGCTTTTAAATTTGGTTCCAGATTATCCGGCTTAGGGATATTGCACCGGTACAGGCTCCAATTTCCATATGTCCCTGTTATAGTCATTGATGGTTCTGTCCGTGGAGAACTTGCCGCTGTTTGCGCAATTTAATATGCTCATCCTAGCCCAGTGGTCTTTATCCTGATAAGCGGATTCCACTCGTTTTTGCGCGTCAATATAGCTTCTAAAATCCGCGATGGTCATCCACGGATCGAACTTGCTTTTAACGGATGCAATCAGCTCGTCGAAGATCCCCGGCTCAAACTGATTGAAATGCCCGCTTTCCAGAAGATTCATCACCCGCTGCAAATCTTCATCCTGGTCGATGATCGCATAAGGATCGTAATGCTCCCGTCTTGCTTCAATCTGTTCTTCGGTCAGGCCGAACAGGAAAAAGTTTTCATCGCCGATTTCTTCTCTTATTTCAATATTAGCGCCATCCAGTGTGCCGATAGTTAATGCGCCGTTCATCATCAACTTCATATTGCCGGTGCCTGACGCCTCTTTTCCGGCAGTCGAAATCTGCTCGGAAAGATCGGCGGCCGGGCAGATTATTTCCATCCCCGAGACCCGATAGTCCGGCAGGAAAAACAGGGTTAGTTTTTCATCGACATCGGGATCCGAGTTAATAACATGGGCGACATTGTTAATCAGCTTAATGGTCTTCTTTGCCATCGCATAACCAGGCGCAGCCTTGCCGCCGATCAGCACGCAACGCGGAACCCAGTTGGTTATATCACCGCGCTTGATGCGGTCGTAAAGATGAATCACATGCAGCACATTTAAAATCTGCCGCTTGTATTCATGGATGCGTTTAACCTGTATATCGAACAACGCATCAGGATTTAAATGGATGTCCAGATATTGCTTTTTATGCTCAATCAGGCGCTGTTTTGCATTTTGTTTGATGACGCGCCAGCGATTTCGAAACTCGGCATCTTCGGCAAAAGGTTCCAGCTTTTTTAATTCGTCCAAATGGGTAACCCAGCCGTCGCCGATGGTTTCGGTGATTAACGCAGCTAATTCGGGATTGCACGAGGCCAGCCAGCGGCGCGGGGTTACGCCGTTGGTCTTGTTGTTAAACTTGCGCGGCCATAATTCATAAAAATCACGGAATAAGCCCTGTTGCAGCAACTGGGAATGCAATTGGGCAACACCATTAACCGAAAAACTGCCGACAATGGCAAGATAAGCCATACGCACCTGCTGCTCGTCGCCTTCCTCGATAATTGACATCCTGCTCAACCTGGCTTTGTCTCCGGGCCAATGCGCAGCGACTTCCGACATAAAATGCGCATTGATTTCAAAGATAATCTCCATCAATCTCGGCAACAGTTTTTGCATCAGCCTGACCGGCCATTTTTCCAGCGCTTCCGGCAGCAGGGTATGATTGGTATAAGCCATGGTTTGCCGGGTAATTCCCCAGGCTTCAGCCCATGACAGTCCATGCATATCCATTAACAGTCGCATCAATTCAGCGATGGCGATACTTGGGTGGGTGTCGTTTAACTGAAAACAGCTTTTTCTGGCGAAGTTGTCGAACTCATGCCCATGTTGCCTGACCCAATGGGAGAGGACATCCTGCAAGCTGGCGGAAGCCAGGAAATACTGCTGACGCAACCTCAATTCCTTACCGTTTTCGTTGGCGTCATTCGGGTACAGCACCATGGTGATATGCTCGGCGGTGACTTTTGCAGCTACCGATTCGGCATAATCTCCGGCGTTAAATTCATCCAGATTAAACTCCTCGGTCGCCACGGCTTTCCACAAACGCAAGGTGTTGACGGTATTGTTTTGGTAACCGGGTATCGGCGTATCATAGGGAACAGCCAATACATCATTGGTGCTGATCCAGCATACCCGCTGGTTGCCTTGTTCGTCAGTCTGTATTTCGGTATGGCCGCCAAGCTTGACGCGCAACGAATATTCCAGCCGCTCAACTTCCCAGACATTGCCGTGGCGCAGCCAGTGATCCGGCTTTTCGACCTGTTCGCCATTGACGATGGTTTGCGTGAACATTCCGTATTCGTAACGCAAGCCGTAACCTACGGCCGGCAATTGCAGAGTCGCGCAGCTGTCGATAAAACAGGCTGCCAACCGCCCCAGACCGCCATTGCCCAAACCGGCATCAAGTTCCCTGTCTATCAGTTCCTCGATTTCAATGCCCAGATCATGCATAGCCTGGGTCGCTTCATCGGTTATACCGAGATTAAGCATCGCATTGCTCAAGGTTCTGCCCATCAAAAATTCCATGGACAGATAAAACACCTGACGGCTATCGGTTTTGATATAGGTTTTATAGGTGGTTTTCCAGCGCTCCATCAACCGGTCGCGGATCGACAGCGACAAGGCTTCGCAGGCATAGAACGGCGATGAGCGGAAATTTTCGTCCCGGCCCAGCAAATGGACGTAATAGCGTTTAAAGTCATCAATAAAATCCTCTCTTTTTATCCCCAAAATTGCGACTTCGGTAATTGAAGATTTAGGCTTGCTCGTAACAAATCGTTTATTAGGCATGGTTTACTCCAAGATATTGATATAAATAAAGTATTAGTCTAAGCAGCGTTCCTTTATTATTTATTCTTGGTGGCGACGCGGGCCAGAATTTCTTGCCATAAGGCATCGTAAGCGATCGTGGATTGGCTTTTCTTGATATAGCCCCCCAGCGGCATGCGCTCTAGGCCCATGCGTTCAATATCGCTGGCATAGGGAATGGCCGTCGCTAAAATTTCTGGGTGGCTCTGAGTCAGGTTATCCATGATGTCACGGTGCATTTTTTTGCGCCGGTCGGCCATCGAGAAAAACGGGATCAGCGCCAGTTTATTCAAGCCGTTATCTTCAATGAACTTTTCCAGCTGTTCGAGTGTTCTTAACGACAAGGTGGTGGGAATGATCGGGGACAGCAAGATATCGGCGGCCTCAAAAACGGCTTCGGATAATAGCGAAATGTTAGGCGGACAATCCAAAAAAATAAAATCGTACTCTTGAGCCAACGGCTTCAGGAGTTTTTTAAGTTGCCGGGTTGGATTTTTCTTGGCGTCCAGAACCAAGTCCATATTCCTGAAAGAGAAATCGGCCGGTAATAAATCCAGATTTTCAAAGTCTGTGCCTTTAATCAGGCCATCCAATTCGCGTTTTCCGGCGACTAAGTCTTTGCTGCCGCCTTTGACTTTGGGTTTGATGCGAAAATAATAACTGCTGGCGCCCTGCGGATCAAGATCCCAAACCAAGGTGCGATGACCATTGCGGGCGGCTGTATGTGCCAGATTGACTGCGCTGGCGGTTTTACCGACGCCCCCCTTGATGCTGTAGACAGCTAACACATTCATTGTATAGTCTCGTGTTGATACCGATAAAGTTGAAACACGATAACATAACCGCCGCTATTGACAAGACTTGCTACTCCCTGCTTCTCACTTCCTTGGCAAGCTGCACACCATTGCGATTGCCTTGTTTGACTAGATATAACGCGTCATCCGCCCATTTCATCAGCTCTTTCCAGCTTGGTTTGGCTCCCATAGAGCCCGCCACACCGATACTGACGGTAACAGGCTGACGCAATACGAGCCCCTTAGGCTGGTTTGCTTCAATCGCGTAGCGGATACGCTCTGCCAACAAAAGGGCTGTAGTGCCGTCGGTGTTGGGGGCGATGATCAAAAACTCTTCGCCGCCCAACCGACAGACAATATCGTTGTTTCGTGCGGTTACCCGCACCAAGTTGGCTGCATGAATAAGCACCTGATCGCCGACATCATGACCCAACGTATCATTGACCGATTTGAAATGATCCAGATCCAGCATTAGAACACTCAAAGGTCGATTGGCGCGTAGCGCGGTCGCAGCCTCCTGTTCCAGGCGATTCATTGCATAGCGTCGATTGGGCAAGTTGGTCAGAACGTCCGTATTCGCCATGGATTTAAGACGGCGATTTGCCGCCGCCAACTCCGCAGTATAGCGCTGGATATCCAGACTCTCTTTTTCCAATTCATTTTGCAGCGTAATGATACGCTGCCCTGCCCGAAGACGTGCCAGCAACACGCGCAGGCTGATCGGCTTGGTCACATAATCGTCGATACCGGCATCGAAGGCTTCAACCAAAGCATCCTCGTCTTCCGTGGACGTCAGCATAATAAGGTAAATATTTTTGCCGAAGGCAGATGCACGCAACGCCTTGCACAGGGATAAACCATCCATGGGTTTCATGCGCCAATCGGTAATCACCAATTGCGGCCTTTGCTCAATGACATGCTTTAGCGCGGATGCGCCATCGCGACATATCGCGACTCGGTGCCCCGCCGCGGCAAGCTGTTTGGAAAGACGCGCCAACATCATCGGATCGTCATCGACCAGCAACAAGTCCAAACCGTTCAAAACCGATTCCAAAGCAGCAGCTGTTTTTTGCACGGACTGGCGTACATCCGTTTTTACATCAATTAACTTGCCCCACTCATGCCAAAGCTCGATTGTTTCATCGATAAACGTAAGCAAAGACGGCTCATCAAAAGCGTGAAGACCCGCTTCCACGATTAAATCCGGCAACAGCACGGCTCGATGAGCTTCATCAGCCACGCAGTAATTTCCAATCAAACGAGCTAAAATCAGTTGTCTGGCAAACTGATCGGTTCGATTAAGTCCTGCGACTTTCATCTCAAAACTCAGTTTCAAGGCATCCAGAAATACCGTCGGAAACCCCCAGTCCGCCAGCAACATGATACTCAAGGCGTTATGGTCGATGGCGAAACGTTCGCGCTCCAAAGCAATTAGCTGTTT
>DATBQC010000267.1:0-6450 GCA_036561065.1 Methylobacter sp.
CGTGCATAAAGCCAGGAAAACAAAGCGGTACGGGCACCGCCTACATGCAAATAACCCGTTGGACTTGGGGCAAAACGTGTTTTTATAGTCATTTGATAATATTTCGTTAGTAAAATTCTGTCGAGATTTGCTTGGCGGCTATTTTAACATCGTTTTTCACAGCCAATCCTAAAGTTAAGATGCAATTAACGCATAGTTTTTTCCATAAGTGTTTCCACTAATTTTATAACCAGCGTGTTTCTTATACTATGAAGTCGTTATTAACATCCCAACTGATTATTTTAGGATTATTTAATTAAAAATTAAGGCGATACTAAGATCAATACGACGGCTACTGAATAACATTACGTTATCTAAAACGACTTGTTAACTGGGAGATCTCCATGAAAAAAATACATATCATAGCGGCAGCTATTGCAAACGCCCTTATATCGGGTTGCGCCTCGCAACCGTTAAGTACTTTCGACATATATCACGCTCACGACCTAAACAGTTTGATCTCCTCAGGGCAATTTGTACAAAAAGCCGATAACTTCTTTGTGCTCAATGATTCCTCATCATCAATGGACGAAGATTATCTCGGCGCAGGCTACCCGGCCCAGCCCACCGCCAACAAACTGGCCGTTGAAAAAGAAGTCCTGAACCGGATCAACCTAACCATCCCTGATCTAAAACTGACTTCAAGTATTCGCAGCTTTGGTTTCGGCCCCTGCCTGGACTGGGGATTCACCCAGCTTAACCAAGCGCCGGGTCCCTACTCAAAATCAGCGTTCGGCAGCGGCGTAGATACACTGACCTGTGCAAGCGGCGGCACACCGTTGGATAGCGGAATTGAAGAAACAAGCAAAGACTTATCAACTACTACCGGCAACATCGCCGTTTTAATTCTCAGCGATGGAGGAGTCGACACTGACCCTGTCCCCGCAGTTCAATCCATGAAACAACGATATGGCGACAGATTATGCGTCTATACCGTCTGGGTGGGCAATCAACGGGATATATACGGCCAAGCCGCATTAAACCAACTTGCAGACATTACCGGTTGCGGTTTTGGCACCACGGCTGAACGAATTTCCAGCACTGCAGGCATGACCGATTTTGTGCGAAGGATTTTCTTAAAAGATAACACGCCATTACCGTTACCCGTTGCCGATTGCTCGACACTGGATGACGATGTCGACGGCATAGACAATTGCAAAGATAAATGTCCGAACACTTTAAAAGGTGCTCACGTTAATCAATTTGGCTGCTGGATTGTTGATGTAAAATTCGACAACGACAAAAGCAACATCAAACCACAATATTACCCTGAACTTGATAATGCGGTCACCGTCATCAAAGACAATCCCACCGTACATATTGAAGTGCAAGGCCATACCAGCAACACAGGCACAGCAGCATACAACCAACGATTATCCGAGCGCCGTGCAAAGGCCGTTAAAGACTATTTAAGCCGAAAAACTCATGCAAAGGGAACATTGACAGCCCGAGGCTACGGCTTAACCCAACCTATCGACACTAATGAGACCGAAGAGGGCCGCGCCAACAACCGCAGAGTACAGCTGGAAGTGGTTAAATAACTTAATCTGCCGCAAGCCAAACTGGAAATACTTAAGTCATCAGGTGTTTCCAAATGCAAAAAGGGGCGGGGTATTAACTCGCCCCTTTTTTATTGCTGAGGAATCTGCATGATTTAACTTGGGCGAGCTTTCATATAGCGGAATGTCTGATCAACCTTGGATTAATAGTAACCCTAAACCCCGAACTCCTGGTTTTATTGAATCCCTACCGAATGCCTCATAGTAGGCTTTACTGGTCATGTGCGGGGACCGTAAAGATGGTAGCGGTTCTTGCCCGATTGCTTGGCAATATACATAGCTTGGTCGGCATGACGTAACAGCACATCTGAGTCGTTATCGTCATCGGGGAAAACACTTACGCCGATACTGGCCGTCAGAGAAAACGATTGATCCTGAATGCAAATCGGTTCAGCAATGGTTTGATGTAGCCGCTTCACAGTAGCGATACATTCTTCCACATGATTCAAATTCGGCAGCAATACCACAAACTCATCCCCACCCAATCGGGCGACGGTATCACCCTCACGGAGGATGCTGCTGATACGCCCGGCAATTTCAACCAAAACATGGTCGCCGGCTTGATGTCCCAACGTATCGTTAACGGGTTTAAAGCCATCGAGATCCAGATAACAAACTCCCAGCATTTTCTGCTCGCGTTTGGCCTGGGCGATAGCCTGCTTCATACGGTCAGCCAGCAACAGTCGGTTGGGAATACCGGTTAGTGCGTCATAATGGGCGGTGCGCTCTAATTGCTTTTCGTGCTGTTTGGCAAAGGTAATGTCCGTAAATACGCCGATGTAGTTGGCCACCTCCCCATGGTCATCGCGCACGGTGGTGATGTTCAGCCACTCGGCATAGAGCTCGCCGTTCTTGTGACGATTCCAAATCTCCCCTCCCCAATGCCCATGGGTCTTTATCTCTTGCCATATGCTGGAATAAAAAGCCGCATCGTGCAGCCCGGACTGGTGCATACTGGAATTCCCCCCTAAGGCCTCCTCCCGCGTAAAGCCGGTAATGGCGGTGAACCCGTCGTTGACATCAAGGATAGTTCCATGCTGATCAGCGATGGTAATGCCTTCCAGAGCATTATTGAATACTGCGGCATTTAGACGAAGCCTACGCTCAGCCTCCTTGCGCGCCGAAACATCTCTGAAAATCCCGACCATATAGGCTTGATCGCCCAAACAGATGGGGGTAGAGCTGATCTCGGCGGGAAATACATAACCGTCCTTACGCCGCACAAGCAATTCCACGGGCCCTTGCACCTCTCCTCGCAATGAACGCTCGAAAGTGGCCCGGACATTAGGCATCTCCGCAAGCGGGTGAATATCCTCCACCCCCATCTGCATCAGCTGCTCGGGACCATAGCCGAGCAGCTCGCAAATCGCCGGATTAGCGTGATGGAAATGCCGATTGACCGCGTCGGCGATGAGTATCCCGTCGCGAGAACCGTCGAAGATCGCGTGGTAGATGGCCTCCCGATCGCGTTGTTCGCGTTCTTTGCGCATCGGCTCGCTGATGTCGCTGATTGCGACGATAGCCCCCACCACTTGTCCATCCTCCTGCCGTACGGGAACATAGGTGCCGGAAATGAATGGCTTGCTGCCGGGATTCTCGGTCAACTCCCTGGCAAAAGGAACCGTCTCCCCCGCCAGGCAACGGGCGAGGAAGGCACTATGCTCTTCCAGCAACAAAGAAGCCTGCGCCTCCCAGGACATTCCATTCGTCTCCTGAAGGACAGGCAAACCAAATAGGGTTGCCTGTTGGTGATTGTCCACCACGATACGACCCTCACGGTCAAAATAGGCGATCCATACCGGCACCGCATCCAGCACCGCACGTAGAACGTTCTTCTCCCGGCGCACAGCTTCTGCCGTACGCAAACTTTCATGGATACGTCCGTTGAGGATGAACAGCGCCAATACCGGTGTGACGAAGGTCGCCAGACTGAGATAATCTTCCCGCCGCTCAGGAAAGGCCAGCCCCTCCACCAGTACTCGCCCAAGCACCTCTTGATCCTTATGCACCAAAATATGAAAACAGTCCCCTTCCAATAGACCATAATCTCCTTCCTTAGCCCAGCTACGCGCAGCCAGCTCATCCCTGAGGACGGCATTCTGAGGCAAGGAGGATCGGCCCGTCCCGAGCGCCCCAACCACGGGGAGATAATGCACCGCTCGCGGCGCAAACAGGGCTACGAAAAGCTCCAGCAAGCCGGTGACGGCCGCCGCTTCGTCAGGGAACGGCTGCATCCGCGCCAGAAGATCGTAGGCCATGCCCAGATCCGAGTTCAGCCCTTGGGATAACGCCAACTTGGTCTGCAACCCTTTGCGTTCAGTCTCCCGCGCGACAAGTCCCAGAGCATGGCGCAGCATCAAGCGCAAATAATCCAGGGAAATAGGCAGTACCTCCACGGGGCACCCGGTATAACTGGTAATTTCGCTAAGAACATCAGGAGCGACTGGCTGCACTCCCGCATCCAAGACGACGAAGCGGCTTACCGACTCGCCGAAATATTCCCGCGCCGCCTCCGGACTAAACCCCCAGGCCTCGACGTTTTCCGTCCATGTATCCAACATACACGGAGTAAGCAGATGACAACCCTGAGAAAGCAGAGAAGAAAGATCGGCAGGCCCCAACAGAAGTTCGAAACACCACTCGAAAGACAAAATAGCATCGGAGGGGGCGCCTGCGCAGCCCCCGCATAATAGCGGCGCGCCAGTATCCGCCGGACGTGGACAGTGACAGCCGCGAGGGCGTTCATCACAACGCCCGTGAAAAGGAACAAGCTCTACCGGCAAACTCTCCAACGCCAAGGCAGCGGTTATCTCCGGGGCAAAATAAGCGCAGACAGCTAAGCGGGACACATCCTTTTCAGAATTAATCACCATGCTCATTTGGTACCAGCGGCGGCTTGAAGTGAATATCCCCCTTCACGGCGCACGGTAGCGGCAATAGTATCGAGTACCGCCAAGGGAACCTGAAAGGGGATTTCGCCATGATTGTCGGTGAGCAAAAAACCACCTCCCGGCCCACCCTTTTGGATGGCTAATCGAACCTCTGCCTCTGTGGCTGCGGTATCCCAGTTGCGCATGGTGATGGCGTTGAGGTTGCCGCACAAGGCGATTTTACCCTCACAGGTAACCTTGGCCTCGGCCAAGTCCTCGAAAGTACTCACGCAGACTATCGGAAAACCCAACTCGCAAAGCGCATCTACCCGGCTCAGGGCGTGGGCACCGGCAAAGTGCGCCACCATCGGACCATTTACCTGCGCCAAAATTTCTCGTTCCACCGGCAGGCAAAGGCGCTGATAGAGGTCGTCGGTAACGATAGTAGAAGAACCCACCGGATCGTAGAAAACCACCGTCGTCGCCCCTGCCGCGAACTGGGCGTTGACCCAATCGACACAAAAGGCAGCGTTGATCTCCATCAGACGCAAAAAGCGCGGTTCGTCCTCATGCATCAGGCGCAGATAGGCATCGAAGCCCATTTGCATCACCGGCAGGGAAAAAGGCGACAAGGCCAGTCCGACGATAAAAATACTCTCTCCCACCGCTGCTTTGAGTCCCCGCTGTACCGCCAGGCTGCTCTGCAAACCTGGGCAATCCGAAATACGCGGCGGACGCAGCCGATCAATATCGGCAAACTCCCGTATACAAGGCGCTCCGGCATTGGGCGGGCCGTCCAGATAGTAGAGAGGCGGCTGGCCGAAGGCTTCCGCTTCGCGCGCGGCAAAAGTATAGCCAACCAGCGCATCGTGCCCGAAGCGCTGCTGAAAATGCAACTGCGCCTCAACGATCAGATCCGGTTTGGAAAAATACTCTTCTATAGACAGCCCGCAGGCCGGTGCGCCGTGCATAGTGACCGGAAGAAAGAAAGGCACCCGATCCGGGACACGCCGCTCCAGGATGGTGATCACCCGCTCCATAGATGTCATAGTCTCAACCATCACTACGTGCCTTCTCGAAGGCCGCAACAAGGTGCAAGGCATCGGCGGCATTGGTGCCGAAACCGTCAGCTCCCACCTCGGCGCACAAATTGGTATCGAAGCGGAAAGGAGCTCCACCCACATAAATGCGGGTGGAAAGCCCCGCGGCGTCCAAAGCAGCCCGCAATTGCCGAACCTGCAAAGCAGCGCGCACCATTAGCACGGAGATCAACAAAAGCTCGGTTTCCTCCGCTCGTGCCCTCTCAACAGCCTCTTCCACGCTGGTTCGCCCCCAATCCTGCACGGAATGTCCGGCAGCGCGCAGCAAGGAGACGACCATGTTCTTGCCCAGCATGTGATAATCTTCAAGCACGGTGATGGCAATCCGGGCAGAAGATGCCTCGAGCGACGGGCTCGCGAACTTTTGCGGCAGACACTCCTCCACGATTCGCCCGGCCATGTACATCTGCGACAAGGCCAGTCCTCCGGCCTCCCAGCCGTTGCCTATGGCCTCCAGCACCGGAACCAGCGTTTGATCGGTCAAGGTGACGAGCTCGTCACCGCCTTCCAATTCGGCATTGATGAGAGACTGGACGCGCGCGCGATCCATGACCAAAAGCGCCTCCGCCAGAGCCTGTTGACTTGGGTTCAAGTCTTTCAGTTGGATTATCATGTCGTCTACCGTTCAGATTTTACTGCGGGAATATATATTTCCTTGGCGATACAGCCGCACAAAACGGCATCAAATGCACCATGATAAGACTGGCGAGAAAACGTACTCACCTACTGAATTCGTCAATAACGCTTTGTTTTCCATAGTAACCATGATTCCAAATAATTTTGGTGCGTACGCATTAACTGACAGTATAAAGCATAGATTGGCTCAAAAACAGGAATAGCCCCTTCTTTACACCAAAAGAGGCTCCATAAGGCGTCATTCAA
>DATBQC010000268.1:0-3160 GCA_036561065.1 Methylobacter sp.
TGTGCCGGCAACATCATCCCTTTTGACATAGTTCATCACGATTGCAACTATGGCTGTAACACCAACAAAATAAGACGCGGCATACAGTGCGTAAATAACAGTGGTAAGCGTTATTGCTGATTGTTCGGCTTCCCTGGATGCTACGTTTTTCATTGATACTTTCACTTTTGTAAAATTGTTATTTTTTCATCGCTTGCTCTTCGGTAGAAAGAATTATGCCTGACCAAAACCACCTCCAAGCCATCCATGATTCGGCTGGACATTATTTGACGCCAAATAACTACCTAGCACATGGATTACATAATCTTCTTTCGATTTATTTCAGACAACAATTCAAGCTGGATCTCCTGAATCTGCACCAGCCGTTCCCATTGATGGGAGAGCAGATGGTCAATTTTTTCATGGAGATGGCGTATTTCCAGCTCCGCCTTCAGGTTGACCTGATAGTCATGTTGGGAACGAATCCGGTCTTTTGCTTCCTGGCGATTTTGACTCATCATGATAATCGGCGCTTGGACCGCGGCAAGGCATGAAAGCACCAGATTCAGCAAAATGAACGGATACGGATCAGCCGTTGTCCCCCAAAGCGCCAGGGCGTTCACCACAATCCAAGCCACCAAAAAAGAAAAGAAAATGATCAAAAATCGCCAGCTTCCGCCAAAGCTGGCGATCCGGTCAGCCAATCGTTCGCCGAACGTCCAAGCCTGCTCATATTCCATTTCTATGTTTTTAGAAAGAAGGTCATGCTCGCTAAGACTATCAAGCACCTCCTTCTCAAGCGAGGTCAGCTCGCCCTTTTCTGTTTCCAGCAATGAATGGACATATTGACTTCGGTATCGGCCTATATCCGCCAAGCAAATAAAGCTGTCGGAAGACCACTCAGGAACATCCATGCGTATCTGACCGGCAATCGATTCACGGACGACGTCCCCAGAAAGCAAGTCTTTCCGGGCTAAGGTTTTTCCACAGACTGCACAAACACCTTTTCGAAGTTTTTGATTTGCCATCACAACTTCCCAATCACCTAAGTGATTTTTACCACTGGGACTCGCCGGTTTCAGGATCGTACATTTCGTGGACGATCTTGTGCCGATTGGCGATGAGTTCTTCAATACTGGGTGAATTACTCATCGCGCGGGAAATAGCCAACTTCATCGCTTCATAGTTGGTGCGGTACAAGTCCTTACGATCCAGGTCGGGGTTGGTGGCGCATTCGGGAGCGATCCACAACATCGCAATGATGCACAACTCATTGGCCTGATCGGCAGGAATGACGCCAGCGATAACGCTATCCAGAACCGCATCCGCGACCGCCGACTGCACGGGGCCGCCAAACAAATTGACATACTCGGTGGATTTGATGGTGACCTTGGGAACCATGATCGTCGCAGGCTTCACTTGCTGATTGCAGGCCCGAATCGCAAACATCCGGGTATGGCCTGCAGTTTGCCCCATCAGGTTGGCAAACGCGTTTCCTGCCGGCCCTTTCACGCTGCCTATCAATATTTCCGGCATCGCGTCCGTGCCTTGTCCGTCGCTGGAAAACACCGTCGCTTCGCCGGTTCTGAACCAAATTGTATCTGCCATTGCCTAACCCTCAATAAACCAAGAAAGCCAGCATTCTATGTCGGATGAAGCCGGGCGCGCAAGGCAGCAGGAGGGAGAAGTTCTATAACAATCTATAACTACTCAACAGATGCTAGTTTTTGGTGGAACACGAAGACACGGATTAGACGGGTAAATACTGTAAACCAATGAATCAAGCGCCGGTTGGAATCCTCATGTCCGGCTGAGTAGGAGTGATGACAGGCCTAATCCCATCGTCACTCCGCCTTGATCAACCAAAGCCCTCAGCTACTTTCACCCCGCAAAGAGAAGACAAGCTTAGCTTGCCGCAAGGGAGCCGAATCCTTTCCCCCTGCTTTTTTTCTAAGGAATGGATTTTTCCCAGCGAATTCTTTCACAGCAACATCCCTTTCTTTTTGGGGAATGCTCCCGAGTCGCTCTGATTGAGGGTCAAGGTAAAACGCCATGGCAATCGCCCGCTTGCGTTCTGTCTTGTTATTTGAAAGCTTTGCTTCCATCGCGTAAGCCCATGCAAACCAAGGCTGAAATTTTTGATTCTTTTTTGCCCAGTCCAGTGCCATCTCTTTATATGTTAAATTTCCGGTGGTTTCATATAATAACTCACAAATTTCCGCATACTGATATTCCGTTTGTAACGGACGTTCTTCGGTAAAAGGCCGTTTATAAAGCGCGCTCTTAAGAAACTTTACTGACTCTTCGGTTTTTCCGGCAATGCCGGAAATAATGGCTCGTGCAAGGAAGTAATCAAAACTCTTCTGCTCAACGGTAAAATTTGCGATATATTTTTCAACCGCAGAAGCATCACCCATTTTTGCCTCAGCAAATGCGTAATAAGGGAGCAAGTAGCCCTGCTGCTCCATAGACAGATCGTAGAGAACTGAAGCCTCCTGTAGTAACGCACGCGCCGAAGAAAAATCGCTCATGCGGATTGCCCTATAAGCCTCCGCAAAATAGACAAGATGGGATTTTACTTGAGCTTTTTCGGCGGCCTCATAGACACCGATAGGGAGAGATCCTCTACCATGAGTTTGTGGCCCCAAAATAGCCCATTCTTTCCCATCATTAAATGACTGGACAACAAGTCCGTCATAGAACTGAGCTCCCGGCTTGTTCCCATAATCAAGTTTCCACACCGGTTGTGCAATTTCTGCTAAGGAAGCTGCAAGTTCCTGAGAAGAAGTTCGATCTGTCACGCCCGCCCGCAAGAGGTACTTACTAGCGTGGTTGGAGTCTTTGCTTTGTTTTACCCATGCGATAATTTCAGCCTCGGACTTTCCCTCCCTCCGATGACCTACCAGCGCCGATTCCCAAATATGTTGGTCGTTAAACTGATCCCCCAATACATTAAATGCATCCCAAGCTTCTTTCGATGCGCCCATCGCATGAAGCATCCCCAGATAATCTCTATAGGCATAAGAGTCGTTGTAACGTTGAGCGCGCTCTAAGCTGCCCAATAATGCCCCACGGTAATCACCGTTGATCAGCTTGAGGCGAAGACGGCTGGTAAAGTCGGCCTCAGAACCTGTTTCTTGTCTGGACGCTAGTTTGTAAAGTGGCGTTGCTAGAGAAAACT
>DATBQC010000269.1:0-1560 GCA_036561065.1 Methylobacter sp.
GACTCAGAAAAACCTTCTACCGCATGCTTAGTAGCAGCATAGGTTGCCATATACGGTGCGGGTATCAACCCAAGGATGGAACCAATATTGATGATTCGGCCTTCCCCCTGTTTTCTCATATAGGGAACAACAGCGCGCGTCATGCGGACAATTCCAAAAAAGTTGGTATCAAAAATCATCTTGGTTTGTTCAATTGAGCTTTCTTCGGCCCCACCTGGCGCCACACCGAAGCCTGCGTTATTCACAAGCAGATCAATTCGGCCTTCAATTTGAATTACTTCTTTTAATGCCGCTTCTATAGATTCCTCGCTATTCACATCAAGAGAAATCATCTTGTATGAACGTTGAGCGGCTTGCGCTCCCTTACGACTCGTTCCATAGACCTTATAACCAGAATTTGCGAGTAACTCTGCCGTTGCCTCACCAATGCCTGATGATGCGCCTGTCACAATTGCAATCTTACTTTTCATGTTGTGCCCCTATTTAATTAAAATTAGTAAAGCATTGCACAATAAATATGATGATTATCATATTTATTGTCAAAAAAAAGCCAAAGTACTTAATGAGAAATTAATCATTCTTTGGCATCAAAGTGTTTTAAAGCTGCCTGGCGGAAATCTTCGCTAAGCTCAGGGTCATCCACCGCGCGAGACAAGAGTAGTGTTCCTACCATGGCTGATACCATCACTAGTGCTTTTTCATATGCATTCGATTGTCCTGCAAGTTTATTTTTAATAAGACCTATCATTTCCTTGATCCGGCAAGTGGAGGCTTTTCTCACTTCAGGGGCTTGGCGCGGCATTTCTGAACCTAGGGCTGCTAAAGAGCACCCTGTTTCAATGTTAGCCATATGCTCATTTGATAAATAAACCTGCATCAGGGCTTGCAACGCTTGATCTTCAGGGACTTCAGCAAATATCTTTTTTGCAATAGCGATAGTCTCTTCCCCAGCTCGATCAGCAGCCTCTGCGAGCATCGCATCGCGGGATGCAAAATGCGCGTAAAAACCTCCATGAGTGAGGCCCGCTTCTTTCATGATATCGGCTACGCCCGTTCCATCATAACCACTTCTACGGATTGCCCGGGCAGCCGTTTCTACAATACGCGTATGCGTGATTTCCTTACGACTGGAAGCAATTTGTTTTGTCATATCTTTTCTCATGATGGCCATCATATATGATAACCATCATAAATTGCAAATGAAATGTTTTTTAGCAGATGTGGATGATCATTTGATTTGAAGTTTCACTTCATTCATGAAACCTTAAGAAGCCTCAAATTAATCATCTGCTATCGTAGTGTCGTCAGAAAATACAACTGCACCGTGGTTACCTATCATCAAGAACAATCCCCTTTAATTCGATAATCTTATAAAGATATAAAAACTTATTCTTTTTAATATGAATACCCCTCTGCTACATTGGCGACCGGTTTCATTACAGCTGGTTACCATGGCAAAACAGAAAAACGTACTCCCCGGATTCAACCTTTCACTTGGATACACCATTCTGTATCTGAGTCTGATTGTGCTGATTCCGCTGGCTGCAGCATTTATCAAGA
>DATBQC010000270.1:0-1734 GCA_036561065.1 Methylobacter sp.
GGTCAGGACATTATCAATGCCGGCTACGGAAATTTCTGATTTAGCCTCGGGCTTTTTGCGCTGAATGGGTGTTGCCGGGGCTTCCAATTCAGGCACCTTAAAAAACGCCGCAAGCTGGCGGCTGTTAATGTCGCTACGGCCTATGGCTTCGAGCAGCCTGTCGGTGTCCGGCTGATGAAAATGTTTAGCCAGCTCAGCCAGATTGAGCATTTTTAAACCCAGTCGCTGGCTTTCCTTGTCCAGAATAGCCTTGCCGGCAGCTATGTTCTGGGCCTGTTGCTGATTTTTAAACCAGCTTTTGATTTTACCGATCGCAGCCGATGTCTTTAAATAACCTAAATTGGGATCGATCCAGTTGTGATTGGGGCCGCCCTCTTTTGCAGTTAAAATTTTCACCTGTTCGCCGGATTTTAAGGCGTAGGTCAGCGGCACAATGCGACCGTTGACTTTTGCCCCGCGGCAGCGGTGTCCTATTTCGGTATGGATCGCATAGGCAAAATCCAGCGGCGTAGAGCCTTTAACCAAGTCGATTAATTTTCCGGCCGGGGTTAAAACGTAGACGCGGTCATTGAATAATTCGCTACGGAAATTTTCGGCCAACACATCGTCGCTTCCTTCCTTTCGACTGCTGGTTTCTTCCAGCAACTTGCGCAACGAGGCGATGTTTTTTTCGATGGCGGCGTCATGCTTGCCGCCTTCTTTGTAAGACCAGTGCGCAGCAACTCCCAACTCGGCGAAGTCGTGCATTTGTTGGGTGCGGATTTGTACCTCGATACGGTTGCCGTCGGCATCGATAATGACGGTATGCAAGGACTGGTAACCGTTTTCTTTGGGGTTGGCGATGTAATCGTCAAATTCCTTAGGGACAGTTTGCCAAAGACTGTGTACGACACCTAAGGTGGCGTAACAGGAAGTCAAGTTGTCAACAATAACGCGCACCGCCAACAGGTCGTAAAGTTCATCTATGTCCAGTTGCTTGCGGAGCATCTTTTTCCAGATGCTGTAAATATGTTTGGGACGGCCATAAATCTCCGCAGAAATCCCCTGTTCGGCGAGCTTTTGTTGCAGCAGCGCAATAAAGCTATGGATACAGTTTTCCCGCTGCACACGGTTATCGGTCAGCGATTTTGCGATGCGACGGTAGGATTGGGGTTTCAGATAGCGGAAGGCCATGTCTTCCAGTTCCCATTTCAGCTGATGAATACCCATCCGATTGGCAATCGGCGCATAAATGTCCAGCGTTTCCTGAGCAATAAAACGTCTGAGTTCGTAAGACTCTCTGGGTAAAACCTTAAGTCGTTGAACCCGGTAAGCCAGCTTTATTAGCACGGCGCGGACATCCTGAGTCATAGATAGCAGCATTCGACGCAAGGTTTCCGTTTGACTCGGCTGGTCGGTCATTTCCAGGGAATAAACGGTTAACTTGTTCAGCCAGTTAACATCATCAACCAGCGTTGCAACCGTTGGGCCAAACTGTTGTTTAATATTGGGCTTTGGATTTAGATGGGCTAAACGCGGATCGCTTAAGATCGCGGCGAGGATAGTGTCCAGGTCGACGTTAAAATCCATCAATACGGCCGCTACCTCGATGCCCTTGGGGCGGAAATAATGGGGATCTTCATGAATTTGCGCAATAATCGCCAGCGCCCTATTTATCTGATCGGTATCGGGGGCAGAAAATCCGCTAAAAAGCTGTTTATTCGGCTCGGTGTTTTTTTGCATCGGCTGGTTATA
>DATBQC010000271.1:0-1938 GCA_036561065.1 Methylobacter sp.
CATGCTTTTTTTCAGCTGATTCATCAGGGTACCAAACTGATTCCCTGCGACTTTTTAGCCGCCGCAAACAGCCACTACAAGCTGCCTGATCATCATGACATTTTAATTTCAAACTTTCTTGCCCAACCGGAAGCCTTGATGAAAGGCAAAACAGTCGAAGAAGTTAAGCGGGAACTATCGCCCGACGACCAAAGCGACGCCGTGCTGGTCGCCTCCAAAGTATTCGACGGCAATAAACCGTCCAATTCGTTTTTATTTAGCAAACTGACACCCAAAACCCTGGGCTCGCTGATTGCATTTTATGAGCATAAAATTTATGTTCAGGGCGTCATCTGGAATATCAACTCATTTGACCAGATGGGCGTAGAATTAGGAAAAACCTTAGCTAAAGTCATTTTGCCGGAACTTCAAAACGAACATATTATCGACAGCCACGATTGCTCAACCAACGCATTGATTAATGCTTATAAACAATTACGGCGGCTTGAGAAAGCGGAAGTGTCGTAATCGATACGAAGACAGTCTTGATTCGCCTGCCCCTGCCCAGACTGATTATCAGTTTTATTGTTAGCGCCGCACTGACGACTTGCGACAGCGGATTTCTGTCGCGCAACAAGTTGGAGCAGATCAAACAGGCAGGCATCCTGCATGTACTAACCCGAAACGACCCAACCACCTATTATGAAAGCCCGGAAGGTTATACCGGTCTTGAGTACGACTTGGTTATGCTGTTCGCTAACCAGCTGGGCGTTAAGGTAAAGTTTGAAACCCCCAATACCTTTGACGATATTCTAACGCGCATAGCCAAAGGCAAGGCCGACATCGCAGCGGCTGGCCTAACCATCACCGAGCAGCGTAACAAAAAAATGCGCTTTGCCCCTGCCTACCATGAAATAACCGAGCAGCTCATTTACCGATCAGGCACTCGCCGCCCGAATGACATCAACAGCCTGATCCACGGCATTATTGAAGTGGCCAAAAGCACCAGCCACATCGATAGCCTGACCTATCTCAAGCAAGACACCCCTGCTCTGACCTGGAATGTCAACGACGAATTGGATACCGATGGCTTGCTGTATCTAGTTAACGAAGGCCTTATCGATTACACCGTAGCCGACTCGAACCAGACCGTTTTAATCCGTCGCTTTTATCCCAAACTTAACATCGCCTTCGACATTTCTGAACCCCGCCAACTGGCCTGGGCGTTAAGTCCATCGGACGACAACAGTTTATACGATGAAGTTACGCGCTTTTTTGAGCGCATCAAAAATGATAAAACACTCGATCAACTCATTGAAAAGCATTACGGGCATACCAGCAGCTTGAGTTATATCGGCAATTGTAAATTCCGTCAGCAACAAAAAAGCAGGCTCCCCCTCTATCAGAAGTATTTCAATGTTGCGGCAATACAATACAACATAGATTGGCGCTTATTGGCCGCAATCGGCTACCAGGAATCCCGCTGGCTGGACACAGCCGTTTCCCCGACCGGCGTCGAAGGCATTATGATGATAACAAACGAAACTGCCTCAGAACTTGGCATACAGGATCGTACCGACCCTGGACAAAGCATAGTCGGCGGCGCGCGTTATTTTCAACAAAGAATCCAGACTATCCCCGAGCAAATCCCGGAACCTGATCGCACCTGGTTTGCATTAGCCTCATACAATGTCGGCCTGGGGCATCTTGAAGACGCCAGAGCGTTAACAAAAAAACAAGGCGGCAACCCCGATAAATGGATGGATGTTAAACAGCGCCTGCCCCTGCTCACCCAACAAAAGTGGCACCAACAAACCAAACACGGCTATGCCCGAGGCCAGGAGCCGGTCGAATTTGTAGAAAATATCCGCAGTTATTACGATTTACTGGTCTGGCTGACCGAGGAAAACCAAATCAAGAAAAATGCGATGGAGGTAGATAGCGAAGATCCTGAAAATG
>DATBQC010000272.1:0-3939 GCA_036561065.1 Methylobacter sp.
CGGAATGAACGGCGGTGGCGGCGCAGCCAGCTTCGGCGGCGGCGGCGTCGGGTCCGGCGGCGGTGGCGGGGTCTTCTTTACTTCTTCGATGATCTTGGTCTCGACCGGTGCCTTGATCGTCTCGATGAAGCGGGTCGCCAACCCCGTCACCAGCAACCACACGCCAATCAAGTGTACTAAGATAACGACGCCTAATCCGCTAAATCTCCTCAGCGGGCTGACTTCGTTTTGTGAGAAATCCATGCACTGCTCCTCTTTGTTCACCCGGTGAAGGGCTTTTTAAAATATTACTGCAGGTCACTTTAAAGGTATCAAAAGTGGCTGTCAATAGGTATCTAAGTGGTATTATAAATTAACCATTGGTATTATATTTTATTACAAACCACTTACGCCACAACACTGATTCGCATGACTTTTCATGAAACCGACGCAGATCGCTCAGGACAACTGGTCTTACATGAAAAATTGTAAATCCTGGACAAAACCACCAATTTACTCCAGGAAGCTACCGCCAAAATCGTGAAATAGACACCGAAAATCAACGGAGCATGAAGTATGCCACGTTGGCGCAGGAACTTCATGAAGACCAACATCCAATGGCACTTCAATCCATCACTTTGCACGGAATATGGCACTGCGGGCTCTAGGAGCCTGTTTATGATCTATTTGATATGCCCGTTCGAGCGAAAAGGCATGCAGTGCAAGGTGCGACGCGCCGCTCAGGGTCGCCCCCCTGAGCAAGCGCTGCAACGCCGCAATGCGCCCTTTTCGCTCGAACCCTCCGGGCATGCGGCGATCCGACTGCGGGCATATTGATTAGATCATAAACAGGCTCCAAGCCCTTAGTGCGTTGTTACATTGCACACTGCCCGGAATGCAATCAGGTCAAATAATCTTCACGCCGCGCGGGTTCATTTCCGGCTTGTCCCAAAATTGGGCGCCGGCATATTTAAAGAAGATCTCGGGGGGAATGGCAGGCATGCGGTCGGCGAATTCGACTTTTTTTCGCACAGTATGCAGGCCCGGCATGCCGATGTAAGCATCGTATTCCGATACGTCGTCATATTCGACATTGTCAAAGTCGTGGTTGAACTGAGGTTCATTCAGTTCGGCATAAAGGCGCTGCATCGTACGCTTCGGTTCCTTGACCAGGTTGTTGTAAGGCACGACGATCAATCGTTTGGCCTGATCGCCGAACCACGCTTCGCTGAATTTGTAATAGGGCGTACCGATCAATCCCTGCTCAGGATTCATCAACGATTCCGCTCTCCCGAACACAGTATTGATCGACCCCGCGCCGAAGATGCGCGACAGTTGCAAAGGGTTCTTGGCCAGCAGTCGCTCGAGACTATCAATGATCCAACCAATATCTCTTACGCAGCAAATGATGCGTGAGGATGGGTAGAGATGCGCGATCAGCGGCGCGTGTCCGGTCCACCAGCGATTGGAATCAACGATGACCGGATTCTCCGGCATCTTGGCGAGGGTTTGCGCGTAGAAGGAGTCAAACAGCCCGCGAAACATGTTGGCCCGTGTGACGTCGTCAAAAAACAGGCTGTATTCTCCACCCGAGGTATACGGCTGGATGGCATCGATGAGCGACACGATAGGGCTCGCCAGGGCAACCGAAAAACGCGGATTCTGACGCATCAATGCTGTCAGCAGCGTTGACCCGGAACGCGGCAGGCCGGAGATAAAGTGAAATTGCGCTGGCATGATTTGGTTTGAGGTGTGGTTTGAGATGTGGTTTGAGGTGTGGTTGGTCGTGGGCGTGACGAAGCAGAGTCTTGCCGTGGGTCGTTAAAAGTAATAGACCTTCAGCGCGTTCGGCTCCTTGGGCGGAATGTTCATTAAAACCTCCCTATGATCGCGAAAGTTCAGGAGGCTGCGCTCAATCAGGTTGTCGACCTGTTCAATATTGCTGACGTTGCTGTTTTGCTGATCGAATTCGACAGGCCGCAAATCTTTTTGCTCGGGGAAGATGCCTGACCCGGCCAGGATTGAATACCACGACACGACAGCAAAATATTGGTCGACCTGCTGCCGGGTCACTTCGGCGCCCAGGTGCTTTCCCGATAACCATGTACTGAAAATCTGCTTGAGCGAATCCGACAAGTCGGTATTGGCTGCATTGGCGCGCCAGTATTCCGTATCGCTGCGGGAATTGGTTTTGTAGTGCGTGACGATGAAGTCGCGCGTGCATTCGAAGGCGCGATTGATCTGGTTGTTGAATTTGTCCTGCGCGGCCTCGCTCAAATCGCCCATCTCAAAAAATTCGACGAATGTCGAAGCCGTGCGTTGAATGAACAACAGGCCGGTGGCCTCAAGCGGTTCGATGAAGCCTTGCGACAATCCGACCGCCAGACAATTCCTGTTCCAATGCTTGGTGACACGCCCTACCTTCATTTTCAGGTGACGCGCCGGCGTGTCCGAATCGAGCAAACCCAGCCGCGTGCGCAATTCCGTCTCCGCCTCGTCAGCCGAACAGAATGCCGAGCTGTAGACATACCCATTGCCATAGCGGTTGGTCAGCGGAATTTTCCACGCCCAGCCATGCTTCATGGCGGCCGAAACGGTTTGCGATGGAATTTCCTCGCCGATTGGCGTCGGCATGGCGATTGCCGCATCGTTAAACAGGTTGCTTGAGAAACTCACATACGGTGTTTCCAGCGTTTTTTGCATCAGCATCGAAACGAAACCCGTGCAATCGACGAAGAAGTCGGCCTCGATGACTTCGCCTTCACGTGTCACGATGGACGCAATCTCGCCGCGCTCGTTCAACTGCGCATGGGTGACGTGGCAGCTCTTGTATTTCACGCCGCGTTCGACCGCCTTCTTGTGCAGGAAACGTCCCAGCAAGGTCGCGTCGAAATGGTAGCCATACCAGACTTCAAAGGGGAAATTGTGGTTCGGCTTCGGCGCCAGGTTTTTGACCGCCAATTGATGCGCGATGAAAAACCGGTCGGGATGCGCGTAAACGTCGACGCCGTTCACCCTGGCCTGCGCATTTTGCACAAACTGCGGCATCGTCAAGTTGTCGAGAATCGACGCAAAGGTATGGAAGAAAGATTCAAAACCGGGTTTGGTCGACCAATTCTCGAAACTGATGCCGGATTTGTAGGTCGCATTACATTCGGGCATCCATTCGGATTCCTCGATTTCCATTGCCTCAAAAAACTTTTGCAATGGCGGCGTCGAACCTTCGCCGACACCGATGATGTCGACCATCGGCGATTCCACCAGCGTAATCTCGATACCTTTCTTGATCAAGGACTTCGCCATGAACATGGCCGTCATCCACCCGGCTGTGCCGCCACCGACAATAACAATTTTCTTTACTGCTGATGGTGTATGCATGACCTTAACTATCTGGCAAAATGTTGCTTAAAAAAACGGCTCAACCAAGTCTTTAAGTCTAACAGATAAATCTCCCGTTTCGCTCTGATTTTCTGTGCGCAAACGAGTCCGAAGTCATCAATTTTTGCTATGGGGAAAACGACGTAAAACATGCATAACATAATGAGCACGACCGAGATATTTTTGATTGCCATGGCGATCATTTTTACTCTCCCCTACCTGGTCTGGCGCCTGGGCCGTACCGAATACTATGCCCCACTCGTTGTCGTGCAGATTATTGGCGGCATCCTGCTGGGCCCGGGTGTACTGGGCAAGGTATTTCCCGACTACTATTCGTTCGTTTTCAATCCGGCAGTAGTGCAGTCTCTCAACGGGATTGCGTGGTGGGCAGTCATGCTTTTTGTCTTCATCGCCGGCATCGAACTCGACTTGAAAAAGGCATGGGCACACCGACGCGAGAGCGGCATCACGGCAGGGCTGGCATTGGGTATGCCCCTGCTGTTCGGCTGCGCCGCCGCAACGGCCATGCTCACCTACGATGGCTGGGTCGGCGCAGCGGCCATGACTTGGCAATTTATCCTG
>DATBQC010000273.1:0-7514 GCA_036561065.1 Methylobacter sp.
CTACAAAACGGAACAGAATGTTTGAAGCACGACATTGTTTGCTCTTCGATAAAAATAATAATCAATACAAATCAATAATATAGCACCATGTCAATAATTGGCACATCAAATGCTAGGATATTGTCATTGGTTCGTTATGTACTTAAATACATATCGATGTTAAGCTGGAACCGTTTCTTATTTTAATTTTCCCGAATAAGACTCTGTATGCATCGACGAGTCCGCGTCGATGTGAACATTATAAATACAATTATAGGTCATTGATGATGCGAATAAAATCTCTTACCGGCGTTACTGTTAGTCATACGCTCAGTTTAATAGCCGCCGGCGGCTTTTGTTTAGGACAAAGCGTTGATGCCGTTCAAGCCGCAGAACCTCAGCAAAGCTACAGTCGAGCGCCAATGGCCGCTTACAATTTCATGATGCAGGACCCTCTCTTAGGCAATAGCTACGAGAAACCGGTGTGGAATTTGCACGATACACTCGGTTTACCTGAATGGTTATCGGTGGGACTTGAGCAAAGAACCCGATATGAATCTTTGGCAAATACATTCAAGGGATCGCTTGCTTCTCCCGCACCCACTGCCAGAGGAGGCGATCAGCAAATTGCGTTTCAATCCGACCTTTGGCTACAAGCCAGACTGGGTAAATTCCGTTTTGCAACAGAATTCCTGGATGCCAGAACCACCCTTTCAGATTCGGGTACAAACAACATACCTAATCCCCCAAATAACTCGACGACGGATACCTTCGATTTCGCTCAAGGCTATATATCTTGGGCCGATCAAAATACATTTTTTAGCGGAAAAGGGGTTGAAATCAAGGTAGGGCGTCAAACCATGGATTTGGGTAGCAGAAGACTGGTAGCAAGACCTATCTTTCGTAATACCGTCAACAATTTTACCGGCGTCCGGTTGAGAGTCATTGATTATGACCGCTGGCAATTCAACGCTTTTGTGACCATGCCAGTCCTTCGATACCCTACCTATAATTCCGTTACGCCTGATGCAAATATGATGAACCACCAGAAATGGGATGAAGAAGATACCCATACCTGGTTTTCCGGGGGAATTTTAGAAGGTAACAAACTTTATAAAGACATTAATGCCGAAATGTATCTTTACCATCTCGATGAAGGAGACAACCCGCGGAACCCCACTCGAAATCGGCGCTATTTCACCCCAGGCATCCGTCTCTTCCAAAAACCCAGTAAAAGTAACTTTGATTTTACCGCTGAAGGCATCGGACAATTTGGCACAGTTAACTATGCAGCGACCAGCACTTTTTCGACCACTCAGCAGCGGCATGAAGCATGGTCTTCCCATAGCGAAGCAGGTTACAGCTTTGACTTGCCATGGTCGCCAAGATTTTATTTGGAACACGACTACGCGGGCGGAAGTAAAAACTGGAAGGATCACTCCGCCGGTGCAGTAGATTCGCGATTTGATCCTCTCTACGGAGCTTCGGATTTTGATTTTGGACCTACCGGTATCTATGGCGCTTTTCAACGCAGTAACATCAATTCACCCGGTTATAAACTGGACTTTTCACCACACAAGGACGTCTCGTTCAGATTACAACAACGTTTAATCTGGCTGGCATCAGGTGGGGATTGCTGGGGAGGGGCGGCCTGTACAGCAGCTACCACTCCCGGTCTTGCTGGAGGCAATGGCCGTTATGTTGGAGATCAAGTAGGCGTTACCGGGCGTTACAACTTTAACAGCAGCTTGAATTTCGATGCGGGCTGGTATCATTTATTTAAAGGGGATTTTGCGAAAACAGCAAAACCGACAAATGCCACTGGCGCTACCCAAACGCTACCTGTTACACCTGGGGCAGACACCGATTACTTCTTTGTCACAAGTCAGTTGAGGTTTTAAACGGTCGAGGTAACTATTCAGACACGGATTGTTCAAAGCTGGCTTTGAACAATAGGGCAATAGTTACGATTTAGCATTTTAAAAAGTCTTCGGGGTAATTAAGGCCTGTCGTGTGAATGCAGTCATTCCAAAGGCCCTAAATATCCCGAAAGCCCATTCCCTCGTGAGTAATTTTTTCCAGATTTCGGAGTTCACATGTTAAAAAACATTTCTTTCCGTTCCATATTCTTATTAAGTCTGCTGCTGGTTAGCTCTATCAGTTCGGCCGCAACAACCTTGGTTGCCGTTGCAGCCAACTTCACCAAACCGATGACCGAAATTGCCGCCGAGTTTGAAAAGACCACCGGTCACACCGCCAAGCTGTCGTTCGGCTCCTCCGGCAAATTCGTTTCGCAAATGCAAAACGGCGCGCCGTTTGAGGTGTTTTTGTCAGCCGATGAAAGCGGCCCGCTAAAACTGGAACAAAGCGGTTTTACTGTGTCTGGCAGTCGTTTTATCTACGCACTGGGCAAGTTGGTGTTGTGGTCCGCGACACCTGGCTTGGTTGACGATCAAGGCAAGGTGCTCAGCAGCGGTAGTTTTAAACATCTGGCATTGGCCGATCCTAAGCTGGCACCTTACGGGGTTGCCGCAATGGAGGTATTGAAAAATCTGGGCCTATCTGAAAAACTACAGCCGTTAATGGTTCAGGGTGAAAATATTGCTCAAACCCAGCAGTTTGTCAGTACCGGCAACGCCGAATTGGGGTTTATCGCCTTATCGCAAGTGATCGATAACGGAAAGATCGGCAGCGGTTCCGGCTGGATCGTACCGGCCGATCGTTATGCCCCCATCAAGCAAGGCGCAGTATTACTGACTTTGGGTGCTGAAAATCCTGCCGCCAAAGCCTTGATCGACTATCTGAAATCTGCGCCCGCTTTGGCGATTATCGAAAAATACGGCTACGACTTAGCCAAGTAACCGGAGCTCACTGATGCTGACAACCGCCGATCTCGACACCCTGTTGCTCACAGGCAAAATCGCTGGAATCGCAACTGCGTTAATGTTGTTGATCGGCACGCCGTTAGCATGGTGGCTAACCCGAACATCCTCTTCCTTGAAAGGCATCATCAATACCCTGGTCGCATTGCCGTTGGTGTTACCGCCCTCAGTGCTTGGCTTTTATTTACTGGTTTTGATGGGGCCAGCAGGACCGGTTGGCAAGCTGACCGTTTGGTTGGGATTGGGTACGCTGCCGTTTACTTTCGCTGGATTGGTCGTGGCTTCGGTGCTCTATTCCATACCGTTTGTCGTGCAACCCTTGCAAGCCTCATTTGCCGGCATAAGTGAGCAAGCCTTGGAAGCGGCTGCTACCTTGCGCGCCAGCCCTCTGGATACGTTTTTCAGCGTCGTGATGCCGCTGGCGAAACCCGGCTTCCTGAGCGCTGCTATTTTAGGCTTTGCGCATACCGTCGGCGAATTTGGCGTGGTATTGATGGTCGGCGGCAATATTCCCGACAAGACCCGCGTGGTGTCGGTGCAAATCTACAACCATGTCGAAGCGCTGGAATACAGCGAAGCGCATTGGCTGGCCGGCTGTTTGCTGTTGTTCTCGTTCAGCGTATTGCTGGTGTTGTATACCGTGCTGAAAACGCAACCCGTCGCCCATCCGCTTAAATGACAAACATGACCACAATCCAAGCCCGCTTCCAGCTCGATTACGGCGACTTTAAATTGGATGTCGATTTAAAGCTGCCCGGCACCGGCATTACGGTGTTGTTCGGCCATTCCGGCTCCGGCAAAACCACTCTGCTGCGCTGCATCGCCGGACTGCAACGCGCACCGCAAGGTTTCCTGGCAATCAACGGTAATGTCTGGCAAGACAGCGAGCGCGGCTTGTTCCTACCCACACATAAACGACCGCTAGGCTATGTGTTTCAGGAAGCCAACCTGTTTCCACATTTAACGGTACGAGATAACCTGGACTACGGCTTGAAACGGATTAAACAAAATTCAGGTACGGTCAAACTGGAACACGCCGTTGAATTGCTGGGCATCGGCCACCTAATGGAGCGCATGCCGGAACGCTTGTCCGGCGGCGAACGGCAACGCGTCGCCATTGCCCGCGCACTGGCACTGAATCCTGAAGTTCTGCTGATGGACGAACCGCTGGCGTCGCTGGATTTCAAGCGCAAACAGGAAATCCTGCCGTTTTTAAGCCGTCTGCATCAGCAACTGGACATTCCGGTGCTGTACGTCACCCATTCGCAGCAGGAAGTCGCGCAACTGGCCGACACGCTGGTCATTATGGAAGATGGCCGGGCGCTGGCTTCGGGGCCGCTGTCGGAAACGCAAAGCCGCCTCGACGTGTCGCTGGCGCAAGACCGAGAGGCCGCCACAGTTTGGCAGGCGACCATCGCCGAACATGAAACCGACTACCATCTGAGTCGCGTCGCCTTTGCCGGAGGCTCGCTCAGTCTTTCGGCGGTAGACGCCCCAGTCGGCACCTCATTACGGGTACAGATTTATGCCCGTGATGTCAGCATCGCCCTTGAGGCACCGACCGCCACCAGTATTCTGAATGTGCTGCCCGCGACCGTCACCGGCATCGCCGATGGCCGCGACGGCCAAGCTGTAGTACAAGTCCAGGTCGGCAATCAGGCGCTGCTGGCGCACATCACCCGCAAATCGGCGCTAATGCTGGGTTTGCAGATCGGCATGGCGGTTTATGTGCAGATCAAGGGTACATCGATATTAAATTAATCAATATCAGGAGATTTATCATGAAAGCAAGTGCTCGCAATCAATTTACCGGTACCGTCAGCCAAGTAATTATCGGCGCAGTCAATGCCGAAGTTCATATAGGCTTAAAGGGCGGAGAGACCATCGTCGCCTCCATTACCAAGGAATCCGTCGAAACATTGGGGATCAAGATCGGCCTGGAAGTAGTGGCGCTGGTCAAAGCCCCGCAAATCATCATCGTCACAGATTTCGGCGGCTACCGGCTTTCGGCGCGCAACCAGTTGCAAGGTACGGTAACCCAGGTTAAACCCGGCGCTGTCAACGCCGAAGTCGATATCGAGTTAAAAGGCGGCGAGCAAGTTGCCGCCACTGTGACCAATGACAGCGTCGAAGCCTTGGGTTTGAAAAAAGGCCAGCCTGCCACGGCAGTGTTCAAAGCCGGTGCCGTGATTCTGGCTATTGCCGGTTGATAAACTTTCGTTTTCTCGTTCCCACGCGCTGCGTCCCGTATACGCAAAACGTTGGCCGTGCTCCCGACGCAGAGCTAGCAAGATTTTTCAACGATTGCGAAAAGCGCGCACGGCACGCCCTACGACTGCGAAAACTTTTTATAAGGTGTGCATTTCTCTATACGCTGACTGTGACTTGCGGCGCAGCGCACCTTAACTGCGTTCCCACGCAGCGCGTGGGAATGAGGAAAGCATCTCTTAATTAACGGAGGGAACCATGCTGCTGGAAATGAATGTAAAACTACGCCGGGGACATTTCGACCTGATCACTCGCTTGTCGATCAACGACACAAGCGTCGGCCTGTTCGGTAAATCCGGCGCAGGCAAAAGCACGGTACTCGGCTTAATCGCCGGGACTATTCAGCCACAAAATGGATATATCGTACTGGACGGCAAAATCCTGTTCGACAGCCGTAAAGGCATCATGATGCCGCGCGAGCAGCGTCCGGTGGGCGCTGTGTTGCAAATCGACTGCGCCAATTCGACTGAAGCCGTTCGCGACAACCTGACCTCCGCCTATAACCGTACACTGAAACAACGCCGTATTTTCAAACTGGATTTTTTAATCGAGCTTTTAGAACTGGGGCCTATCCTCAATCATGTCATCGAACTGCTTTCCGCCGGTGAACGCCAGCGGGTAGCGTTGGCCCGCTCGCTGCTGAAATCGCCGAGGCTGTTGTTACTGGATGAAACCTTCGCCGCCATCGGCAACGGTTACCGAATACAACTGCTGCCGATTCTGAAACGCTTGCAGAATGAGCTGGGCTTGCCGGTACTGTACGCCAGCCAGTCCTTGGGAGAAATTCTGGAACTGACCGACCGACTGGTTATACTGGAGCAAGGCAAAGTGCTGCATAACGGCTCATTGCTCGATGTCGCCAAACAACAAGGCATGCTGCGCTATCTGGGCATCCGCCAGATCGACAACATTTTGCCGGTAACCATCAGCAGTCACGACTATGTGTCAGGTTGCAGTCTGGCTCACAGCTTCGGCTTGCCGCTGACCTTACCGCTACGGCCGCATTTGGCTGTCGGCAGTCAGGCCCAAGTATCGATACGCGCCAACGACATAGCCCTATCCCGCAGTTATATCGACGGTATATCGATACAAAATCAAATCAAAGGCCGAATCTGCGCATTGATTCCCAGCGGAGAAAGCCTGATCGTGCAGGTCGACTGCGGCACTACGCTGCTGGCCGAAATTACGCCGGGCGCTTGCCGGGACATGGCCTTGCAGGAAGATGAAGTCATCTATTGCCTGATCAAAACCCATTCCATTACTTACCTCACCGAATTTGACGCTCAGCCTTACCAACGGGTAATCAGTCATGGCGACGGGCACTATTATCTCGATACAGCCGGATAGACTGGCGATGGGTTGTTGGCGAACACTTCAACTCATCAAATTAATAGGCGACAAACAGATTGCCGCTACCGTGACCGACAACAGCGTCGAAGCTCTGGGCCCAGTCACGGAGGCGTTCAAACCGGCACGGTGATTCCGGCTGCCGCGGATTAAATGATTTTAGCTCGATCAACTCTACTTAACGACTGGTTGTTTTGCACCGCAACACAGGTTAAAGCTGGTTGATTCCCACCTTTTAGGATGAGCCGGTTTGTTGTAAATCCCCGATTGCTATCTGAATTGTCTGTGTTTGTTATTGGTGGCCTATAAATTGCTTTTTTACTTTTGTATAAAGAAAATTGGGCCTGTAATAAATGTCTAATAATTATCACTTTAGAGAGTAGTCATGAAAAAAAATGCTTATCTTAGTTTGGCTTTAGCTATTTGTATGGGTGTTGCTTCTGCGCCCTTATTGGCGGAAGCAACATCCACTCCCGAACATCCCGGTAATGTCGCCGCACCTGATGAATCGGCTGCTTCTCATACGGAAGCGGCCGCTCTTCATAAGGAACAAGCGGCGCATCATAAAGCGATGGTGGAGCATTACAAAGCGTTGGTGGCCGCAGAATATGAGAAGGGCGGGCATGCCGCTTTAAAAAAACAGCATGAAGCGATGGCGGCTCATCATGAAGCGCTGTCAAAAGCACACCAGAAAGCAGCAGCGATTCATGAAATCATGGTAAAACCTAAATAATTAGTCGATTATTTAGCGAATCAAACGGGGTTGTTCTTTAGTCATACTGGTTTTTTGTGCCGTTAATTTTAAAAGTAGAGTGTTTATATCGTTATGGTGAAAAGGATTTTTAGGTGTCTATTTTTATTGTTTTTTCTGATGAATTTCGCAAGCCTAGCTCAGGCCGAAGAGCATCACTTCTTGGTGCTTAATTATCACGATATAGTGAAGGCCGGAAGCGCAAAATCTTCGTTAAATTCGATGGATGTCAGTGTCGATCATTTTGAAGAACACTTGGTTTGGCTGAAGAAAAACGGCTATAAAAT
>DATBQC010000274.1:0-16490 GCA_036561065.1 Methylobacter sp.
GGCGCCCAGTTCGCCATGCAAGAATATCAGGCATTTTGACGGCAACTCCGCCCAAAGTTTTGCGCCAAACTGTTCGGTCGCTTCGGTATCCTTTAAATAGGTTTTCATTGATTGTAATTATTCAGCAGTAGAAAAAACAAAACGTAGATGAGAGATTTTTTCATAAAAAAATTATAGGCGAAAGGCAAAAGACAAAGGGCAAAAAACGGTCTTTCGCCTTTCGTCTTTCGCCTTTTTTATCAATTTACCAATTGCCTGAGATAAGGCATTAAATCACCGGCCAGCAAGCCCCTTTCCCCGTCTTTTGCTGCGGCTAAATCGGCCGCTAGGCCGTGATTATAAACACCTTGCTGTGCTGCATCCTGTAAAGACAAGCCCTGGGCCAGCAAACCGGCTATCACGCCGGCCAATACATCGCCCATGCCGCCGGAGGCCATGCCCGGATTACCGGTGTTGGAAACGACGAGCTCTTGTTCGGAGGCGATCACTGTCCCCGCACCTTTAAGAATGGCAACACCACCGTATTTAGCCTGAATGGACGAAGCTGCCGCAAACCGGTCTTGTTGTATGTCGGCAGTGGCGCAGTTCAATAACCGGGCGCCTTCGCCGGGGTGCGGGGTTAAAATCCAACTGGGGTTTGTACTTGGTGAATTCGCCAACAAGTTCAACCCGTCCGCATCGATAACCATCGGTTCTCCAGATTTTATCGCTGCATTAAATAATGCTTTTGCCCAAGCGCTTTGCCCCAACCCCGGTCCGACCACAACGACATCGGCTTTCGCCAATAATGCCGAAAGCTGTTCGGCCGTTTCCACACCATGACACATTAACTCCGGCCTGCCCAGGTTCATCAACCCGGAATGTTCGGGCCTTGTCGCAATACTGACCAAACCCGCCCCCACGCGCAAAGCCGCCTCACCCGCCATTCTGGCAGCGCCGGAATAGCCCAGCTCACCGCCTACGATCAGCACATGTCCGCAACTGCCTTTATGCGCGCAACGGTCACGCCGCGGTAACGGCGTTTTGACGACACGCATCGCCGTGGCTTGAAGCATATCAAATACATCATTCGGCACGCTCAGTTGGGCATAGTAAATCTCGCCGCAATACTCGGTCGCCTGCCCGGTAAACAAGCCCTGCTTCAGGCCGATAAAGGTGACCGTGCAATCGGCTTTCACCGCACTACCCATCACGTTGCCGGTATCGGCATTTAGGCCGGAGGGAATATCGACGGCAATGACGGGGGCCGAATGAGCATTGATTGCTTGTATCGTCTCGGCATAAATCCCGACGACCGGCCTGTCCAGCCCTGTACCCAGCAGTGCGTCAACCAGGACATCTGCATTAACCGCTTGTCCGGCCTGAAACGGCACAACCGTTCCGTGGGTTACATTATATTGTTGATAGGCGGCCAACGCATCGCCTTGCAGTTTTTCAGGATCTGAAACCGCATAGACGCAAACCTGCAATCCCGCATCCAATGCCAGTTTGGCAATAATATAGCCATCGCCCGCATTATTACCGGAACCGCAAAAAACCGCTGCCGACCGGGCATCCGGCCATTGTTTTTTGAGCAACAGGAAAACCTCATGCCCTGCCCTGCTCATTAATTCGAAGCCGGGAATGCCGCGTTCCTGGATAGCGATTCGATCCACTTCCCTGACCTGTGCCGCACGATAGAGTTTTATTGGTAAATTTTGCATGGTATTGTAATGCGATTTTCGTAGTGGCAACCGGCAGGTTGCCTCTGGGTGGTAGCACCAAGAAGTCTAATGGCAACCTGCCGGTTGCCGCTACAGCACATTATATTCCTATCACCAGCTATGAACATAACCAGTCAAAAAATGACGGCCCTCGCCTTGCAAATCAAACAATGGGGCCAAGAGCTGGGCTTTCAACAGGTGGGCATCACCGACACCGCTTTGCCGGAAGCGGAAGCGCATCTGCAAAACTGGCTGGATAATGGCTTCCACGGCGAGATGGACTACATGCAGCGCCATGGTCTTAAGCGCAGCAGGCCCGAGTTGTTGCATCCGGAAACGCTTCGCATTATTTCGGTGCGCATGGATTACCAAACCGAATCTGCGATTACTATGAATCAGGTGTTGTCCGATCCCGCTTCGGCCTATATTTCCCGCTATGCATTGGGCCGCGATTATCACAAACTGATGCGCAACCGTCTGCAAAAGCTGGCCGACAAGATTCAAGCGGAAATCGGCTCAGAGCTCCCAAACGCCATGCGGGCTTTTGTCGACAGCGCCCCGGTTCTGGAAAAGGCTTTGGCCGAAAAAGCAGGTTTAGGCTGGATCGGCAAGCATTCCAATGTCATCAACCGCAAGGCCGGATCGTGGTTTTTTCTGGGCGAGCTGTTCATCGACCTGCCCCTACCAATCGACAGCCCTGCCACAGCACATTGCGGCGAGTGCCGAGCCTGTCTGGATATTTGCCCGACCCAGGCGATAATCGCGCCCTATCAGGTCGATGCCAGACGCTGCGTATCCTACCTGACTATCGAACTACACGGCTCGATTCCCGAAAACTTAAGGCCGCTGATCGGTAACCGTATCTACGGCTGTGACGACTGCCAGATCATCTGTCCGTGGAATCGTTTTGCCAAACTAACCGGCGAACAGGATTTCAGCCCCAGACACCGACTCAACACCCAACAATTGCTTGAGGTATTCGCCTGGAATGAAGCCACATTTCTGGCAAAAACCGAAGGCTCGGCGATACGAAGAATCGGCCATCAGCGCTGGCTCAGGAATATCGCGGTGGCATTGGGCAATGCGCCTGCGTCAACATTGATTATCGATGCATTAAAACTTAAGCTTGAGCATGACTCCGATATGGTCAGGGAGCATATACAATGGGCCTTGACGCGACAAAATTCTAACGATTCAGCTAGATAAAAAAGGCGAAAGACGAAAGGCGAAAGGCGAAAAAAATCACCCTTCGTCCTTTGCCTTTTGCCTTTTGCCTTTTGCCTTTTGCCTAATCATTATTTAAATGACGCCAATCAGGATTATTTGTATCATCCCATTAACGCACATCGATACGGGTACCCAATGATGAAAAAGATATTCTTTATATTATTGACCCTATTCACTTCATCTTCCCACGCTGACGAGGTTTTTAAATGCCAGCTGGAATCGGGTAAAACGGTTTATCAATCATTGCCATGCGGATCCGCTGTAAAACAGAAAGCTATTGAGATTCAAAAACCCGATCCGCACAAAATTGCCGAGGAAGAAGCCAAGTTAAAGGCTTGGGAAGAAGACTTCACAAAACGGGAAGAGGCAAGAATCCAGGCTGAAAAAGAGCAGCAAGAAGAACTGGACAGGAAAGCATCAGTCGAAGCGCTGAGAAAAAGCGCGGAATATCAACAGCGGCAGGCCGAAATATTGGAGCGGCAAAATATGCAGCCCCTGTATCCGCAATATCCCTTTTATCCCTCGCTCATCTATCCAGCGATCCCGTCTCATCTGTCGCACCATCATGATATTAAAGAAAGATCCGTCATCGACACTCCGCAATCCGGCCAGACTGGCATAAATCCCGGCAAAGATACTGATCGCGACAATAACGGTTCAAGATTTAAATGGAAATAGATAACTTTTAAGCGCCATCGGAAAACCAAACATCATTCACATCGCGTCACTCGGTAGATTATTCAAAATAAACTACAATAGGCGCAACTCAAACCATCAATCAGCAAGCGGAACATATGGGCTCTAACACAAAAACAATAAAATCTTTGGCCGTACTGTGCAGCGGCGGCGACAGCCCCGGCATGAATTCGGCGGTACGTTCGGTGGTCAGGACTGCAATCGGCCTGAACATTGACGTTTACGGTATCTATAAAGGCTATTCCGGCTTGCTGGAAGGTAATATCAAAAAGCTCAGCCTGTCATCGGTCGGCAACATCATCCAGCGCGGCGGCACCATACTCGACACCTCGCGCTGTCTGGAGTTTCACACTCCTGAAATCCGGCAGAAAGCCGCGCAAATTTTAGCCGAAAAACAGATTGACGGCTTAATTGTGATCGGCGGCAACGGCTCTTTTGCCGGCGCAATGACCTTACATAGCGAACACGGCATCCCGGTAATCGGCATCCCCGGCACCATCGATAATGACATTTCCGGCACAGAGTACACCATCGGCTTTAATACCGCCGTGCAGACCGCCGTCAATGCTGTCGACAACATCAGGGATACCGCCTCGGCCCATGCACGCACTTTTTTGGTCGAAGTCATGGGCCGCAAATCATCGTTCATTGCATTGCAGGTCGGCGTATGCACCGGCGCCGAGCATGTGGTGCTGTCAAACCAGGAAGTCGATTACCAGAAGATTGTCAACGGCATCAATAAAGGCACGGAGCGGGGTAAAACCTCATCGATTATCATCGTAGCCGAAGGCGAGAAAGCCGGATTGTCCTACGAAATAAAAGACACGCTGATGAAGCAGTACAATCTCAGCGTTCACGCCTGCATTTTGGGACATATTCAACGCGGCGGCAGTCCTACCGCAACGGATCGTCTGATTGCCTCAAACATGGGTTATGCCGCTGTGAAGGCTCTTAGGCAGGGGCAACAGGCTCACGTTACCGCTTTCAATAAAGGCGCAATTGAAATGGTCCCGTTGTCGGCTTGTCTGGAAGGAAAAAACGAGTCTACCGATACACAGCTTGAATTAATCCGCGCACTGGCAATTTAACCGTACCAAATTTAACCGCCCCCCACCGATGAAAGCGCGAATAGGACAAAAAGCCCCGCTATTATCCCTATCTGCCTGGGTTCAGGGGGCGGAGATAAACTTCGACCGGCTACCAGGCCAGGTTGTGCTGGTCGAGGTATTCCAGGTCAATTGTCCGGGCTGTTTTTTGTATGCCCTGCCCCAAGCTGTGGACTTGTATCAGAAATATTCGGAACAGGGTTTAACGATATTGGGCGTCGCCACCGCGTTTGAAGATTTTGATAAAAACAACCTGGAAAACCTGACCCGTCTGGCCGAACATGGCGAGGTGATCGGCGAAACATTGCACGTGTTGAGCCAACAAGGCAAGCTAAGCGCAGGCCACCTACCCTATCGCATTCCGTTTCCGCTGGCGATGGATCGCTTGACCCCGCGCCGCAAAGAAGTGAGCGACAAACTCATCGCAAACTTTATTCAAGACCAAATCCCCGATTACGAGCAGCTGCCTCAAGGACATCAACAAGATATCCGACAGCAAGTACTGAATTATTTTAAATCTCTTGATTGCCATGCGGAAACGTTTGAACGTTTCGAATTAAAAGGTACGCCCTCCTATATTCTGGTAGATAAACAAGGCATACTCAGGTATTGCGCATTTGGCATTTATCCCGACCTGGAAACGCAGATACTGGGATTATTGCAGGAATAAAATAAGCAACAGGCTTGGCAAAAAAACCAACCTGAATTTAATAAAAACAATCAACAAGGACACCTAAATGCCTATCCACGTCAACATGCCCCACCTATCCAGCCGCAAGACAAAAATCATTGCCACGCTGGGTCCGGCTTCGGATACGCCGGAGGTTATCTACAATCTTATTAAGGCAGGGGTCAATGTTTTCAGGCTGAACATGTCCCACGGCGAGCATGAAAGCCACCGCAAGCTGTATAAGATAATCAGGGAATCGGCCGAAACCTTGCATCAACATATTGCCATTTTCGCCGACCTTTGCGGCCCCAAGATCAGGACCGGAAAATTTAAAAACGGCAGTATTATTATCAACAACGGCGACCGTGTTGTGGTGACGACCAGGGACGTTCTCGGCGAGGAAAAACTTATCCCCTGCCAATATCACGCCTTGGCCGATGATGTCTCAGCGGGCGATCGCATCCTGCTGGACGACGGCAAATTCGAACTCAAAGTCATTGCAAAAGATGGTCAAGACATTAGCTGCGAAGTCATTCACGGCGGCGAATTAAAAAACAACAAAGGTATTAACCTGCCCGGCGTCAGCGTGTCCTGCCCTTCATTAACCGATAAAGACCGGGCCGACGCCTTGTTTGCCCTGGATTTGGGCGTCGATTACCTGGCGCTGTCGTTCGTCAGAAAGGCCGAAGATATTACCGACCTGCGCCAGCTGATTGTCTCCAACGGCTACGACACGCATATCATCGCCAAAATCGAAAAACCGGAAGCCTTGATCAACGGCCAGGAAATCATTAACGCCTCCGATGCGATCATGATTGCCCGAGGCGATCTGGGCGTGGAACTGAACCCGGAAGATGTGCCGATTGCCCAGCACCAGCTGATCAAATCGGCCAGAGCATTGAACAAACCGGTTATCGTCGCCACCCAAATGCTCGAATCCATGATAGAAAATTCCAGGCCTACCCGCGCCGAAGTGACCGATGTTTCCAATGCGGTTTATTCGTCTACCGATGCGGTGATGTTGTCCGGGGAAACGGCGGCGGGACATTTTCCGGTGGAAGCAGTCGAAATGATGTCCAGAGTCATCTATCAAACCGAGGCGTTCATGAGGGAGCAGGATATTTTCGGTAAATTGGCGCACCGGGATAATGAACAAAACCCGCTGCCGTTCGGGGACGCGTTCGCCAATGCGACCGCCCAGCTTTGCTTTGACCTGCATGCAAAAGCCATCGTCGGCATTACCAGCGGCGGCATGTCGGTGGTGACCTTGAGCTCGGCAAGGCCTGCTGCGCCTCTGATAGCCATCAGCGCCAACAAATGGGTTTGCCAGCGGATGAACCTGTATTGGGGCGTCATCCCGATACACGCCGACGATGCAGGCCACGCCCATCCCAACAAACTGGCGCGTCATCACGCTATTGAAACAATGCTGGCAAACGAGGGCGATAACGTAATTGTCGTGCGTGGTTTCCATCAGGACGGGCAGTTGAGCTCGCCGACTATCACGATGCTGACACTTTGATGTTTTGGCGTTATGCTGAATCTTAAACAACCAACACGCGAAGAATATTAAGTTGCAAACCTTACCTATCATTTTAATTGTCATCCTATCGGCCATGTCGGGGCGTTCTGTGAGCGCACAAGAAACAAACAAAACCATAGAAAACAAGGTCAATCATTTGCTGTCCCAAATGACGCTTGAGGAAAAGGTAGGTCAGATGACGCAGGTCGACATCAACGTCATTGGCAATATCGAGAAACAACATGATCGCGCCGAGGAACTGATTAATCCGGCCAAGCTGGAAGATGCGGTGTTAAAGCACCATGTCGGCTCTATCCTTAATACGCCTTTTTCGCCTAATAACGAAGCGCAATCCATTGAGACTTGGCGAATAATGATGCGCACCGTGCAGGATGCGGCGGCAAAAACACGCCTGAAAATCCCGGTCATTTACGGAATCGACGCGATTCATGGTGCGACTTACACGCAAAACTCGGTATTGTTTCCGCAGGCCATTAACATAGCGGCGACGTTCAATGCTGATCTGGCCTTCAAGGAAGGCGAAATCACCGCAAGGGAGGTGCGCGCTTCCGGCCTGCAATGGAATTTTTCCACGGTGATGGATATTGGTCGTCAACCGCTTTGGCCGAGGCTGTGGGAAACTTTCGGCGAAGATGTGCATTTGGCGACGGTGATGGGCACGTCTTATATTAAAGGTCATCAGGGCGATGATTTTTCCACCGCCGATAAACTGCCGACTTGCCTGAAACATTATGTCGGTTACAGCTATCCCCTCAACGGCAAAGACCGCACGCCGGCCTGGATAGGCGAAAGGATGCTGCGCGAATATTTCCTGCCGACGTTTGAAGCGGGCGTAAAAGCCGGATCGCCGACAGTGATGGTTAATTCGGCCGAAGTCGACGGCATTCCCGGACACGCCAACCATCATTACCTGACCACGATTCTACGCGGCGAACTGGGCTTTAAGGGCTTTACCGTCTCCGACTGGGCGGACATCGAGCGCCTTTATACCCGCGACAAGATGGCCGCATCCCCCAGAGAAGCGGTCAAAATCGCGGTGATGGCCGGTGTGGACATGAGCATGGTGCCGTTCGATTTTTCTTTTTACGATTTACTGATCGAGTTGGTCAAATCCGGCGAAGTGCCGATGTCCCGTATCGATGAAGCGGTGTCCAGGATACTGACGGTCAAGTATCGGGCCGGATTATTCGATCCCAAACCGTTGTTGCCTATAGAGGGCAATTTCGCCACGGCGGAGGCGATAGAAACCAATCGTCAGGCGGCGCGGGAATCGATTATCCTTGCCAAAAACGAGCACAACATCCTACCGCTAAAAAAAGACACTAATATTCTGGTGACCGGGCCTACCGCCAATTTGCTCAGCGTGCTAAACGGCGGCTGGACGATTACCTGGCAAGGCGCGGCCGAAGACTTATACCCCCAGGAAAAGCTGACGGTATTGGAAGCCATACAGCAAAAATCCACCGGCAAAGTGACTTATGTCGGCGGCGGTTCGTTTGATGCCCCTATCGATGTGCAAAAGGTGGTTGATGAAGCCAAAAATCACGACGTGATTCTGCTCAGTCTAGGCGAGCATCCTTATACCGAAACCCCAGGCAATATCGAGACGTTAAATCTCGATCAGGCTCAGGTCGATCTTGCCAATGCCGCGCTTGCAACCGGAAAGCCGGTGATTTTGCTGACCCTGGGCGGCCGTCCTCGCATCATCACCTCGATCGCCGAAAGGGCTTCCGGCGTTATTTTGGGCTTTTTGCCGGGCATGGAAGGCGGGGGGGCGATTGCCGACATTTTGTACGGCGATTACAACCCGAACGGTAAACTGCCGATTTCCTATCCTCGCAACACCAACGGCATTACGCCTTATGATTACAAGCCTATCGAGTCGTTTGAAACGAATATTTATAATCCGCTGTATCCGTTCGGGCATGGCTTGAGCTATACCACTTTTGCAACCAGCGGTTTGAAGGTGAATAAAGGGGAAATCGGCATCGGCGAAAATATCAATGTCACCATTAACGTCAAAAACACCGGCACGTTAAAAGGCAAGGAAGCGGTATTGGTTTATATCAATGACGTAGCGGCGTCAGTGACCCGACCTAACAAGCAACTTAAAGCCTTTAAAAAAGTCGAACTGAATCCTGGACAAACCGAAGTTTTAAGTTTTACCTTAACGCCGCACGATTTGTCGTTTATCGGCGTTGATCTTAAACGCATTGTGGAACCGGGGGATTTTAAGGTAATAGTCGGCAATGAAGTAGTTGGCTTTACGGTGGTGAAATAACTACATAAACAGGCGATTGAAAGTCTTTTTCACCACGATGGCACGAAGAAATAAAACTTCGTGTCCTTCGTGTCTTCGTGGTAATAATTTTTTAAGTTTTTTAATCTGACATATCCATAAATTTATGATCAATACGGCCGATTCGACAAGTGGTTCCGATAAAAATCCTTACTTAGGCTCGCTAACAATATTAACCTCGCTGTTTTTTATCTGGGGTTTTATAACCTGCTTGAATGATATTTTGATCCCTCATTTAAAATCGGTCTTCACCCTGAATTACACCGAAGCAATGTTGATTCAATTTTGCTTTTTCACCGCTTATTTTGTCGTCTCCGTTCCCAGCGGCTATTTGGTTGAAAAAATCGATTACAAAGGCGGCATCATTGCCGGATTAAGCATTGCCGGCATTGGCTGCTTGCTGTTTTATCCGGCGGCAAGTTCGCATTCCTATCCCTTATTTTTAGGGGCGTTTTTTGTATTGGCATCCGGCATTACTTTATTGCAGGTTGCAGCGAATCCTTATGTCACCATTTTAGGCAGTCCGGAAACCGCCTCCAGCCGATTAACGCTGACTCAGGCATTTAATTCGCTGGGTACGACTATTGCCCCTTATTTTGGCGCGTTGTTTATCCTTGCCACTGCCGTTAAAACAGCTGATGAGATCAAGCTGCTGAATGCCGACGAATTATCGGCTTACCAAGCGGCGCAAGCTGCCGCAGTGCAAAATCCTTATTTATTACTTGCTGCAATTTTATTTTTGATTGCGGTCGTTTTTGCGCTGATCAAACTGCCCAAAATTGAAACTGCCGAAACGCAGGTTTCAGGCGTTGAAAGTGATGCTCATGACAGCGCCTGGGGCTACAAACATCTGGTGCTCGGCGCAATCGGCATTTTTGTTTATGTCGGCGGCGAAGTGTCCATCGGCAGTTTTCTGATCAATTTTCTGGGCGAGCCTTCCATTGCCGGATTGGCGGAGCAGGATGCCGGAAAGTATGTGTCATACTATTGGGGCGGCGCTATGATCGGGCGATTCATCGGTGCGGGCGTCATGCAAAAAATCCAACCCGGCAAAGTGCTTACCTTTAACGCGGTAACGGCCGCAGCATTGGTTTTAATGACCATTCTCGGCAGCGGCCAAATTGCGATGTGGACTATTCTTGCGGTCGGACTGTTTAACTCGATCATGTTTCCAACCATCTTTTCGCTCGCAGTTAGCGGTTTAGGCAAGCATAAGGGACAGGGATCTGGAATATTATGCTCAGCCATCGTCGGCGGCGCTATTCTTCCGATTTTGCAAGGTCTATTCGCTGACCGAATCGGCATTCAACATGCGTTTTTCATCCCCGTTCTTTGTTATTGTTACATCGCTTATTACGGCTGGCGGGGGCACCGTTTTTCCATCATAAAGTGATGTCATATATAACAACGGTTTGCTGACAAACCCGACTGAAAGCGGATTCCAATTGCGGCGGGGATACCAGCGACTTTTTGTCCATCAACAATAGACACGACAATGCAAATCAATCCTGCAAATGCTTCAGACATCCCGACACTTTGTGACTTGCTGGATATTCTGTTTTCTCAAGAAGCAGACTTCAAGCCGGATCGCGAAGCCCAAAGTCGCGGCTTGGCTCGCATCATCAGCAATCCTGAAATTGGACTTATCGTTGTCGCCCGTCAAGACGGCCGGGTTGTAGGTATGGTTAATCTTCTCTATACGGTATCGACTGCGCTTGGCGACCGCGTTGCGCTGCTGGAAGATATGGTGGTCTCACCCAATGCGCGCGGCTCTGGCGTGGGCTCTCGGCTTCTGGAGCAGGCTATTCAATTCGCGCGTTCGGAAGGATGCAAACGAATTACTTTGCTAACTGATAAAACTAATGAATCGGCGCAACGTTTTTATCAAAAACACGGCTTCGGTTTTTCGTCGATGATTCCTCTGCGCCTTTCGCTGAGTGAATAAGCGGCTATTCTTCAGAGCCGTAACATTTGGCGTAATCGACACACACCTCGCAAGAGGGTACGCGACATAGGTACAAGCCTTCCGCTTCGCAAAGCTGTTTGTACAAAAACTTTTTCCACTTCATATCCTTGTCATTTTTTGCGGCCAATTCGGGGAAGTTGTATTGCAGCATCGCGCTCAGTTGCGCTCGCGACCAGAGTCCTAAATCCTGCCATAAATGATCGCTGCCCAGGCTTCCGGCTACAATAATGCCTATGACCCAGTCTATTTCGATAATGTCGGGCTTGCTGGAATTTTTTAGCAGATTAACCAAGTCGTCTTTTTCCAGCATTCGGCTAAAGTCCAGCTTGCTGCCCGATGGCGCTTGCTCAGGAATGTTACAGCCCGGAAAAAAATGTTTTTTTAACGCAATGAACTGGTCGGACTCCAACCCCAAATAGTCGGGCAAAACGCCTTCCCCTGCACACCAACTGGCTATCATGCAGGCCAGCCATTCATGATTGGGGCCAATCAAGGACTTTGATGTTAGCCGGGAATATATTTGCTCCCGGTCATCATGGAGTTGAAGCGCGGCAGACATGGTTAATATTCGACCAGAATATCTTCATCCCTGACTATCATCTGGCAAGCCAAGCGCCAGGGCGAAGGTATATCGTCAACAATCATTTGCTCCATTTCTTCTTTAGTGATTTTGCCGCTGGATTGCAGCACTAACTTTTCTTTTTCCGTTAAAGGGCCGCCCATGCGTTGGTGCTTTTTATCGACACTGCTGACTTTTACCAGACAGGTTCCGCATTCGCCGTCCTCGCATTCATAATTGATCGGGATTTTGTTTTCCCGTGCCAGTTTCAGCAATGTTTCAGTGTGGCTGCCAGCCACTGCATAGACGGTTTTATCCCGGTATTCGGGATTTGAAAAGGTGACTAAAGCCATGATTTACTCCTTAATAAATGAGTTGAGCTGTCGCATGGAAACCCATGCCGACGATTATTCTTGCATCCGCATTCCAACGTGGAACGTTATTGCCGTTAACCTAATGGTTGCGATCCCTAGCGACTGGAGTGCAAGGCTGGCCTTGCAGTAAATCGCGGTTAGTACAAGGCAAGCCTTGTACTCCATTTAGTCGGCAATGGCGCGGAACGATGGAATGCGAAACGCGTGTTTTTAAACAGGCCGGACTTTAATTGTTCCGCCCAATACCTGCGCCTGACATGCCAAACGGTTATGCTTACCGGCCATGTTTTCGCGCAGGACTTTATCTTCAAGTACCGACGGCTCGGCCAGATTGTTCCAGCCTTCCGTTACTTTCATAATGCAGGTACCGCAGTCGCCTTCGCGGCAGCCGTAAGTAATACCTGAACCGACCTTTTCGGAAATCTCGATCACCCGGGTGCCCGCAGGCGCCGATACGGTGACATTAATATCTTCAAAGGTAATTGACGCTTTCGCCATTGCTACTCTCCTGATGTGTTAAAAAACTTAAGCAAGATCGGCCATATCGATCATTTTGGGTTGTCTTAAACCCATCAGATCCTGTGCCATTTCGTGCCCGAATTCACGACAGATTTCGATTTCTTCTTCGGTCGGAATTAACTTAATGCGTATTCCCGGAATGGGCACACGCAATTTGAGACCGCGCAAACGATCTTCAACCATTTTCACGCCTTCTCCGGTCCAGCCGTACGAGCCGAAAACGCCGCCCAGTTTTGATTTGAGATTGATAACCGCCAAAGAGGACAATAAATCCCAAACCGGTTTAACCGCATCGCCGTTGATCGTCGGCGTACCGAACAGGATGCCGTCCGCGCTTTCAATTAAATCGACGAACGGCGCTATTTCACCGCCTTCCAGGTCGTATAAAGAGACGCGCACATGCTCCACGGCCATTGCGCCCTCATAAACGGCCTCCGCCATGCGCCGGGTACTGCCGTAGGAACTGATATAAAAAATCAATAACGTTTTCTCGCCCGCGCTGATTTCGCTTTGCAAGGCGGGACGTGATAATTCGCGATAGCGCTGAACATAGTGTTGCGGTTGATCGCGTAACAGGGGGCCATGCGCAGGCAAGATTTTATTGAACGGCAGTAAGGGCTCAAGCAGAACCAACGCCCGATTCACATACTCTTTAAACGGCCGCATGATGTGGGCGTAGTAATATTCAAATGAAAAGCGAAAATCGCCGACGACATCGTTAAACAGCCGCACATCGCAAAAATGACAGCCAAACACATCGCCTGAAAACAGGGTTTTTTCTTCCACCAAATAAGTGCATTGGGTATCCGGCCAATGCAGATAAGGGGTATGGAAGAACTCCAAGGTGCGATCTCCCAGCGACACCTTGTCGCCAGTCATTACCGGCGTAAAATCGAACTCATCCTGCTTTAACAAAGCCTTGAGCATGGATTGCGCTTTCTGGGAAATATACAGTTGGGCTTGCGGCGCACGGCGCATCAGTTCGGGCAATGCGCCGGTATGATCGGGTTCGAGATGATTCAGGACGATGACTTTGATTTCGTCGTAACGTGCTACCGATTCCAAACGGGCAAAGAAATCATCGGCAAAATTTTCTTTGACGGTATCGATGATGGCAACGCCTTCGCTGCCCCTGACCACGTAAGCGTTATAACTGGTGCCGTTGGCGGTTTTTAAAATGATGTCGAAAGTGCGCAACGAGGGATCGAGCGCGCCTATCCAATGGACGCGCTCGGATAGCGTAACGGCTTGCGGCACGCCATCAAGAGCTAAGACCGGAGGTTTATTCATGACCGCAGTTCGCTTGTATATGCGAACGAGGACAGCTTTCCAGATCTTGAGCTGTCTCAATTTCTTTTAAGCCGATCCAGTTATCCACCGCCTGCTGATCGAAACCCGCCATTACGCTATCGCCGACTTGCATTAACGGGCGGCGAATTAATAGCGGGGTTTCCAGCATCAACGCCAAAGCTTGTTGTTCCGATAACTGATCGGGATCAATCTCGCCATATTTGATTGGCGGAGCGCTGTAATTGAACCAGTCCCGCACCGCCATCTCACTGAAGAACTTTCGTAAACGCTCTTCTTGCCAGGATTCTGTCAGGATATTGAGCGCCACGACCTGATGCCCAGCTGCTTCCAACAATTTCTTCTGACGGGTATTGTTGGCGCAGCCGGGTTTTTCGTAGAAATAGACAGTAGCCACGAACGCGTCCTCAATTAGTGGGACTGTAACTCAGCCATTGCCTCGGCCATTTTTTCAGGTGGAATACCGGTTAAAGAGCCGGGCGGGTTAATCGCCAGGCCTAACGAGTCCAGAATCGCGCCCTCAATTGGACAGATACTGGCGCATTGAAAAACCGGAAAATCGCCTTCGCATTCGGTGCATTTTTTACTATCGACCAAAAAATGCGGCTTGGCTTCGTAAATCGCGTTGCTCGGACAAACCGGCTCGCAAGCAAAGCAATTTACGCAGGATTCAATAATTTTTACTGCCATGACAGGCTCCTAAAGATATTATGCTGTTATCGTTCCCACGCTCCGGCGTGGGAATGCAGTGTTAGACGCTCCAGCGTCCCGTAGCCTCGCAACGCTGAAGCATTGCAGCTGAGTTCCCACGCCGGAGCGCTCGTCGTTATACACATCTTGACGTAGGTCGGAGCGCGTTAAGCGCAGGACTGGTGTTTCCGGCGCTCCAATTGCCGGAAACGCCCACCCTGGCTATCGCCGGGCGGGCTTATTCCGGCCTACATCTTATTGAAACAGATTAATTCACTACGAAGACACGAAGCTGAGCTAGGATAAAAACTTCGTGATCTTCGTGCCTTCGTGGTGATATGTTTTTAAGTTGATGTTTATGGGATTACGTCAATCTACGCACTTGCCCTAACAGTTTCAGGCTTTTCATCCAACTTACCCGCTGCCGCCATCTCCTTGTAAACCGCCATCACCGCTTCTTCGATCGGTTCCATCGCATGTTCGCCGTTCGGTTGAATGCCCGCTGCTTCCAGTTGCTCCCAAGGCTCGTAACCGACTTTCGAACACAACACAGCCTCACATCCAGCCAAAGCCCGGATAGTCACTTGCAGAGTGCTTTCGCCGTCGCCGCAAGTGGTATCGCCGCCGCAATATTGATCGGCTTTGCGATGACTGATAAAACGCACGCCATCCGGCGATGCTTCATAAATCAGGAATTCTTTGGCATGACCGAAGTGCATGTTAATCACGCCCTGCCCGCTGGTGGCTACGGCCATCAATACCGGACGCGTGGTCAACTTGGGTTCTTGTTTATGCTGCTGCGCTTTTTCGGCTTTTTCCAAACGCTTGCTGTCCATTTCAGCCTGTATGGCCTGATGGATTACCTTGCGTTTTTCCATTGCCGCCTGATAATCGATTTCCATATCTTCGATCTTATCCAGAGTAAACTCGTCGCCGCGATCTTCGCCCAGCATACCGACCGCATCGGCGCGGCATTGGCGGCAATGACGCATCATGTTCATATCGCCGGAACAGCTGTCTTGCAGGTCTTGCAACTCATCGGGAGTAGGACCGCGTTGTCCCATCACGCCATAAAAAGTACCATGTTCGGCTTCAGCAATTAGCGGCATCACGTTGTGTAAAAACGCCCCTTTGGATTTAACTACCTTGCTGACTTCCGCTAAATGCTGATCGTTTACGCCGGGAATCATCACCGAGTTGACCTTGACCAGAATGCCTTTGGCAATCAGCATCTCCAGGCCTTTTTGCTGTTGTTCGATCAGGATTTTCGCGCCCTTTATGCCTTTAATGCGTTTGTTTTTCCAGAAAATCCACGGATAAATCTTCGCGCCGATTTCAGGGTCAACGCAATTAATGGTGATAGTGACATGATCGATATTGTGTTTGGACAATTCCTCTACCGCATCGGGCAGCGCCAAGCCGTTCGTTGACACGCACAACTTAATATCGGGTGCTTCCTCGCTTAAACGGCGGAAAGTTTCAAAGGTGCGTTCGGGATTGGCTAACGGATCGCCGGGGCCGGCAATACCCAGCACCGTCATTTGCGGAATGTTGGCCGCCACCGCCATAGTCTTTTTAACCGCTTGATCCGGCGTCAGCAGTTCGGAAACTACGCCGGGACGCGATTCATTGGCGCAATCGTATTTGCGATTACAGTAATGGCACTGGATGTTGCAAGCCGGAGCAACCGCAACATGCATTCTGGCGAAATAATGGTGGGCATCTTCCGAATAGCAGGGATGGTTCTGTACCTTCTCCCGTATCGAATCAGGCAATGAATCCATTTGATTGTCAGTTGAACCGCAGGAGCTGGCAGCGCAGCCGCCCTTA
>DATBQC010000275.1:0-1610 GCA_036561065.1 Methylobacter sp.
TAGCCGATTGCAGCGGTGAGCAAGGAACTGAAACCGTTTCTCGCCGCCTTGATCAGCGTGATTCTCTCAATCGAAAGGTCGCCAATGCAATCCGCGATTTCGCGCTGATAACTCCACAGTTTCATGCGCCCTGGTTGAGCGCTAAGCCCCTCGGGGAGTCGGACATTCGCTTCAATCCATTTCGCAAGCATCGCTAAACCAATGATTCACTAGAGATAAATTTCGGGGCGGCGCTCCCCAGCTTTTCAAAGGCCCACCAAGGACCCACTTAGCTTTAAGTCTGTTACCATCCCTTCAGAGACCTTGATGATGACCGCCGCTTGTTGTTGTTTTGCACCTTCATAGTGGTCCCTCGGCAGTTGCCGGACAGTTGCCGTGGGTACGTTGGATGGATAGACCAACGGCTTATCGCCCATGTCCAGCAGTAAGTTCTGCTGTTAGATTCCATAAATGGTCGCATGATATAGAATAGAATTATATTAATAGTATAGTTTATAACAATGAGTTGCGCGGGGATCCAGGGTCTTTTATACTTGGTAAGTTAAGGTGCCGTGAGCTTGACGACTACTGTAGGGAAGCAGCCTAACGACAGTTGTCGTTAAAATGTAGTTAAGTTGAGCATTGGAATTGGTATGGCTTCCCGGAGTCCCTCGAAAAGGAACAAGTGAAATGAAAACGTTTGTTCTCATCGCAGCGTCACTCGCAACCCTATTACCAACCCAGGCCTTCGCTCAAGACCAAGCCCGCTCCACCGGCCTTAAGAAGGAATCGATTACATTCCCGCTCACGGTCGCGACGGGGGCAAAGGGCTGCCTGCCCAATGCCCAAGGCACCGTTACTGATATTTCCTTGGGTCCAGTCGAATCTCTCACAGTCGTTGTCCAGGGGCTGCCCCCCAATACTGCCTTCGATCTTTTCAATATTGAGGTACCAAACGCCCCGTTCGGACTCGCCTGGTATCTCGGTGACATCGAGACGAATACGAAGGGCAAAGGGGTGGGCCACTTTATTGGTCGGTTCAATATCGAAACCTTTATAATTTCCCCTGGCGTCCCTCTACTCCCTGATGGAAAGCCGCCCCAAGTCTTCTCGAAACCGCCTGCCGTCGTGGCGGAGGCAACAGTAGGGATCCAGACTGATCCCGTGCAGATCTATCATCTCGGGCTTTGGTTTAATTCAGCGGATGATGCACTTAAAGCGGGATGCACACCTACGCACACTCCCTTCAACGGCGAACATAACGCTGGTATCCAAGTCCTCAATACGGCCACATTCCCCCAGAACGCGGGTCCGTTGATCAATCTCAAATAACATTTTTGGCAGGGGGAGGCGTGTCCGCGCCTCTTCCTGGCGCGCGTTACACCATTCCGCGATACGTTAATCGTTATAATTGCGGTGCAAGGTCCTCCGCCTCTATGAGACTCGGCGTCCCGCGAACCTTAGCAACACTCGCGCGCGGTGTCATGAACCCGTGCCTCTTAATATGGCCTGGCCTTATCGGGGTCGTAGGGCCAATAGCCCGTGATTTTCGCAAGCCCGCGCAAGGCGCGGCCATGATTGGGCTTGCCTTCCTTCGCAGCCTTGCAAGAATATCCCCGTTGCCGAGTCGC
>DATBQC010000276.1:0-3401 GCA_036561065.1 Methylobacter sp.
TTTTATTCAGCGGTTGGTTTGCCTTTAAGGTTAGCGTACCTTTGGAAACGTTCCTGTTTCACGGCACCTTGCGCGACTGGTTCAAAGCTGAGTTGGGCATAGGTTATGACCAACGCAATGCCTTGGTAGTCGGTGTAGCAATGGGCTTTGCGGTTATTCCGACCATTTTCTCAATCGCCGAAGATGCCATTTTCAGCGTACCGAAACATTTGACCGTGGGTTCTCTGGCGCTGGGCGCTACGCCTTGGCAAACCATGATCAGGGTGGTGCTGTTAACGGCAAGTCCGGGCATTTTTTCCGCCATCATGATCGGTTTCGGCCGCGCGGTCGGAGAGACCATGATTGTGTTGATGGCAACCGGAAATACGCCGGTCATGGATTTAAGCGTGTTCCAAGGTATGCGTACCCTGGCTGCAAACATCGCTGTAGAAATGCCTGAATCGGAAGTCGACAGCACCCATTACCGGGTTCTGTTTTTGGCCGCACTGGTGTTGTTTATGTTTACCTTTGTTTTTAACACGCTGGCCGAAGTCATTCGTCAGCGCTTACGCGAAAAGTACAGTTCATTATGATTAAAGCATGGTTTAAAAGCGGCACCCCCTGGGTATGGCTCAACGCAGCGGCGGTCAGTACCTGCCTCATTTTGGTGATCGGTGTGCTGGGCTTGGTTATCGTTCGCGGAGCGGGTCACTTCTGGCCTGCCCAAGTGATACAGTTCAGCTATCAGGAACCGGGCGGGGAAATCCAGACAATTATCGGCGAGCGTGTTGACACCAGCATCACGCCGGCGGCGATGGCCAAATCTACCGGCCATATCATGGCCGACGATGAAGACACCCTGGTGCAATACTTGGTTAAAACCGGCAACCGCGATATTACCGGCACCGATTTTCGCTGGATATTGGAGCGCAATGTTAAACAGCAGCAATCCCCTGCCGGGTTGATGGTGGTGGAACGGCGCGAATGGGGTAACTTTTACGGTCAGCTGGTTGCGGTCAAGGAAAACGGTAAGATTATCGCTGAAGGCGAACAAGCCTGGCCTGCGATTCAGACCCGAATAGATGAGGCTTTATCGGTTTTTGAAAAAATAGCTCACCTGGAAAAAAAGGAAGTCGGCGCGATCAACTACAGCCTGGAACAGTTGCGGCTTGAACAGAAAAGTCTACAACTGAAAAATCGTTGGGATGCAGCCGCCGAGCAACGACTGGCCGCTGAAAAAGCCGAACTTGAAATTGAATACAAGCAATATCAAACACAGTTGATTGAGCTATACCGCCAAATAAGGCGCGATAGCCTGGTCGCAAAGACCGAAAGCGGTAAGGAAGTTGAAATCCCGCTGGCTAAAGTGGTCAGGGTTTACCAGCCCAACACCATGAACGTGTTTAATAAAATAGGCCATTACGGCGTCAAGTTGGTTGAGTTTTTAACCGATGATCCGCGTGAAGCCAATACCGAAGGCGGTATTTTCCCGGCTATTTTCGGCACGGTGATGATGGTGATCATGATGTCGATTATCGTCACCCCGTTCGGCGTTATTGCGGCAGTGTATTTGCGGGAATACGCCAAGCAGGGTTTCATCACACGCTTAATCAGGATTGCGGTCAACAATCTGGCGGGCGTACCCTCCATTGTTTACGGCGTATTCGGCTTAGGCTTTTTTGTCTATATCCTGGGCGGCAACATTGATCGACTGTTTTATCCAGAAGCATCGCCTGCGCCGGTTTACGGTACGCCGGGTTTGCTGTGGGCTTCAATCACGCTGGCTTTACTCACCTTGCCGGTGGTTATCGTTTCGACCGAAGAAGGTTTGGCGCGCATTCCTAAGTCTATCCGCGAAGGCAGCTTGGCCTTGGGCGCGACCAAGCTGGAAACTTTATGGCTGACGGTATTGCCGATGGCAAGCCCTGCAATGATGACCGGCTTGATTCTGGCGGTGGCGCGAGCAGCCGGCGAAGTGGCTCCGTTAATGCTGGTGGGCGTGGTTAAATTGGCTCCCACCTTGCCGTTGGACGGCAATTACCCGTTTGTACATTTGGACAGAAAATTTATGCACTTAGGGTTTCATATCTATGATGTCGGCTTTCAAAGCCCGAATGTCGAGGCGGCGAGACCCTTGGTTTATGCAACATCATTACTGTTGGTACTGGTCATTGTTGGGCTGAATTTATCAGCCATTTTAATCAGAAATCATCTACGAGAAAAATACCGGGCACTGGAAGGTTAAAGAAATGACAGCACAACACACACGAACACATGCCATTGATGTAAGTTCAATTTTACGCGACCAGAAAAATAATGGTGAGCCGAATGAGACCTGTATCAAAGTAGAGAATTTAAATCTTTTCTACGCCCAAAAGCAGGCCTTGCATAACGTTAGCATGGAAATGCCCAAGAAGAAGGTGACCGCCTATATCGGTCCCAGCGGCTGCGGCAAATCGACACTGCTGCGCTGCATCAACCGGATGAACGACTTGGTGGATAACGTCACCATCGACGGCAAGGTGCTGCTGGATAATGAAAATATCTATGACAAAACCGTCAATGTAGCCGCCTTGCGCAGACGCGTCGGTATGGTGTTTCAAAAGCCCAATCCATTCCCCAAGTCTATCTTCGAGAATGTCACTTACGGCCTTAGAATTCAGGGCATCAACGACAAGCGGATCTTGGAAGAAACGGTTGAAAACGCTTTGCGCGGCGCGGCTCTGTGGGATGAAGTCAAAGACCGCCTGAACGATAACGCCTTGGGCCTGTCAGGCGGCCAGCAGCAACGTCTGGTTATTGCCAGGGCGATTGCGATAGAGCCTGAAGTGCTGTTGCTGGATGAGCCCGCATCGGCGCTGGATCCTATTTCAACCTTGAAAATTGAAGAACTGATCAACGAGCTTAAAGAAAAATACACTATAGTTATCGTGACGCACAACATGCAGCAAGCGGCTCGGGTTTCCGACTTCACCGCGTTTATGTTTATGGGCGAATTGATCGAGATGGGTACGACCAGCGAGTTGTTCACCAATCCACGAAAAAAACAGACCGAAGATTACATCACCGGTCGCTACGGCTAACCAGGAGCAAGCAATGGACAACAGCAAAATAGGGCACCACATATCAGGCCAGTTTAATAAAGAACTGGAAGACGTACGCAACAAAGTCTTAACCATGGGTGGGCTGGTTGAGCAGCAGATCGAGCTGGCGGTAACCGCTTTTTCGACCGGCGACCTTGAAATGGCCGAACTGGTCATCAAGCAGGATAACCAAGTCGATGCACTGGAAATGGCAATCGATCAGGAATGTATGCAGATTTTAGCGCTGAGACAGCCTGCGGCATTCGATTTAAGATTGTTAATCACCGTAATCAAGGTCATCAATGAGCTGGAACGCGTCGGCGACATGGCCGAGCGCAT
>DATBQC010000277.1:0-2017 GCA_036561065.1 Methylobacter sp.
AAACCATAACCAACGCGTGCATAGTGGTCATTGAATTAAAGAACTGGGGATTAACAAACTGCATACCCGGTTCAAATAATTCGGCACGAATAACCATAGCCATTGAGCCGCCAACAAAAAACATCGCCAGCGCAAACAGCAAATATAACGTGCCGATATCTTTATGATTGGTGGTAATTACCCATCTTAAGAGCCCCTTAGCAGGGCCATGATCGTGATGATCATCATGTTCAGCGACTACAGCAGACATATTTCATACCTCTTGAATATATAAAAAAGATTAGATCGATAAGAACGCAATGACTTATTCATTTTTACCTGCCGCCGGTGTTGCCGATTGCAGAGTCTGGATAGCTGAAGGTTGAATAGAATCACCCACTGAGTTACCCAAACCATTACGGGTATATGTTACGACTGCCGCGAAATCAACTGGGCTTAATATTTTCCCGAACGCAGGCATCATGCCTTTTCCGTCCAACATTAGCTTAACTTGAGCATTAATATCGCCGGTTACCACTTTACTTGCCTTTATAGCAGGGAAAGTACCCGCCAAGCCTGCACCATCTGCCATATGACAGGATGAACAGTTAGTGTCGTAAACTGATTTACCTTTAGCGATCAATTCTTCATTGGTCCATTGCTTGCTTGCAGAGTCTGCTTCAGCCGCTACAGCCGCTTTTTGTTTTTCTACCCAAGCATTGTAGTCTGGCTCGTTCATTGCAATCACAACAATCGGCATAAAGCCATGATCCTTGCCGCAAAGTTCGGTACATTGACCGCGATAAGTTCCCGGCTCATCTACAGAAGTCCATGATTCGTTGATAAAACCTGGATTAGCATCTTTTTTCCATCCCAGATCAGGCACCCACCATGAATGAATTACGTCTGCTGCGGTAAACACAAAACGAATTTTCTTTTTTGTCGGAATCACTAACGGCTTATCAACATTCAACAAGTAATTGGCAACCGTTCTAGGATCTATGCCAGATCCTAATTGGCGAACTTTATTACTGTCTTCATCCAGGCTACTGAAGAAATGAATGCCATTGTCAAGATATTCGTATTCCCACTTCCATTGATGTCCGGTTACTTTAATAGACATTTCGGATTCTTGTACGTCATCCAATTCCATCATGGCTTTTGTAGCCGGAATAGCCATGCCAATCAAAATCAAGGTCGGGATAATCGTCCAAATAATTTCAACGGTGGTATTTTCATGAAACTGCGCCGCTTTATGTCCTCTTGATTTACGATGATGGTAAATCGAGTAGAACATAGTACCGAACACGCCGATGCCTATGAACACACAAATCCATAGAATCAACATGTGCAGGTCATAAACGTCATGACTGACCTTTGTAACCCCTTTCATTAAATTGAGCGTGTAATCCGCTTGTGCTGTCCCTAGGCCCAAAGCCATTAAGATCAGACCTGCGGACAATTGCTTTGCTTTCTTCACGGAGCAGCCTCCTCGTTAGTAGTTATAAACTCTTGTATGCGTTATATCGTTTCGTAATTTCAGGGTGTGCAAGACCGACCCCTTCCCTTTACGTAATAATAATTATCACAAATAAACTTTTCAATTCTAACCCATGAGGACAGTCTATACCAGCGGTCCTTTCTTTGATTTTATTTGGCATAAAAAAAAGGCTTGTGAATCAATGCAGCTCACAAGCCTTTTGTTTTCTAAGGCTGAAGCCTAATCAGCTGTTTAACGCATCGGCATAAGCCATATCGAAGTTAGGTATGTGGCTGTCTAACCAACCCTTAACCAATTGACCAACTCCTTCATCAACTTCTGCCTGGCCGGCATGAAATTTTGCTTGCAGACCAGCGCAAATGCCTACCAAAGCATCGTGTTCATCCTTATGGCGAGCATAACCTGAATAACCTTTTGCCTGCATTTCTCTTTCTTCATGAGCAAAATGATCAACGACATAGGCAATCAAATCATCTAATTGCGCACCTATGTCAGAGCGTGCTGCCCCGCCTGTTGCTAAATCGTACAGTTTATTAA
>DATBQC010000278.1:0-19680 GCA_036561065.1 Methylobacter sp.
CATTCTAGAACTTGGCCGCAATAATATAATCTTCATCCAGAATGGGCGTGTTTTCAAAATAGCTCAGTTTGGTTTTTAGCAGTTCGAATTTATTCAAATCGCTATAGCCGGATAAAATCTTTTGTCGAATAGCACCAATAATCAACACGCGCTGGTCGGCTATGAGTGTTTCCAGACTCTTTACCCGCGATTCAAACTCCGGTTTTTTAGAACGGAGCGCATGTGACCAGATGCCGGTATCGACCAATACTTTCAAGAATGTCGCCCTTGCTTGTAATCGTAATCAGGGTCAGGATCGAATTTTCCCAACAGATCAATAACTTCCGCTTGCTTACGGTGATTAATAAACTCTCTTAACGCCGTAACAACCGTATCTTCCTTGGTTTTAAACTGTCCTAGTGTTAACGCCTCATTAATTAAATCATCATCAATAGCAAGATTAGTTGTCATAAATTTAGCTTCTATAAGATTTTTAACACAAGATTTGTTTATTCTGTTACTTCACTCTTTCAATATGAATCATGGTCGCCCGTAGAGAAGCCAGCACGTCGATAAACAAACAGACCATTGAGCTGAAAATAAATAATACGCTGCACACGACAAACAAAATCAAAATTTCAGCGTTGATTTGGTCGGTAAAGCGCAAAGCAATTGAGCCGAGCATAAATACGCCGCTGCTGATCGCGCTGCATAACAGCAGGCCGAAACTCCATTTGAGCACGTGACAACGGTACACCATGGTGTCGAGTTCAATTTCCAGTTTTTCGGCTTCGGAGCTGGTTTTTAGCTCACTGTAAATGTCCCTGACCCGGCCGATGGCATGGGTATAACGGGCATTCAAGGTCAGCACGAAAATGCCGATGCTGGAAAACAAAACCAGTGAGCCGGTTATCAGTTCAACAATTCCGTCCAGTTTGGAAAGCATCATCCTTCCTGTCCGTCGATTCTGGTGCCGGCTAATATCGGCGCATAAACAAATACGAATAACGAGAATGCCGCCAGCCAGGACAGTACCGAAACATAAAGTAAGTTTTCGTACCAGCCCGGCATCGCTATCGGCAATAAAACCCGGAACAAGGCGGCGACATTAATCAATACAAACGCGATAGCTATTGTGTTGGAAGCTTTCATCGCCCGGCCGGTGTGACCCAGCGATACCCTTGCCATCATGCCCAGCGTTAACACGCCGATGCCGCCCAGGGTAAAGGCATGCAGCGCCAATGATGGCAGCACTACCGAAGAGGCCGATAATACGGTCAACAAGAATCCCAGAATGATCCAGCCGTAACCGGCATAAAGCACCCATAACAACGGTACGTAGATGACGCGCTTTACATACCAGCCGGATAGTCTGGCGATGTTGACGGCAGCGGCAATAATCGCCGCCAAGGCCAGCATGGTTCCTGAAACGCCGAACAGTTGCAGCGCAAATACGATAACGGCAGAAGCGACCGATGCGTTATCCAGCAGCGGGTTTCTAATGATCAGCGTCCCTGGTATGCCGCGTTCGGTAAAAAAAGGAAATACTCGCCCGGCGATGATCAAAATCAGAATGATGATCGTCGCTACGACCAGCTGGATTCCGGCTGCTGCGGTGTTTGCCATGCCCAGCATTTGGGCATGGATCAAGCCGTTACCTACAGCCAACAGCAGCAACAGCCCGATAAAAAATAGGTTCCGGTATTGTTTTGCTTCAATGATCGGCTTGCTGACTTGATATGCCAGGGCGGGCAGAAAGGAAAAATCCACCAATGCGATTAAAGCGTCAGGCAGTTCGCCTGCATAAAACGGCAGGATGCGGCCATAGAGCCATAGCAGGCACAGGCTTGCCAAGGGGTCGCCGGTCACCGTCGGTTTGCCGGTCCAGTTCTTGACCGCCGTCAATAAAAATCCTGCAATGACGGCTACGGCATAACCCAACAGCATTTCGTGCGCATGCCAGTAGCTATCGGGGAAGTAATGTTCCGTCGTTAAGCTGCCGTTGAACAGGGCATTCCAAAACAGGATCAGGATCAGTGCCGCGAGTCCTGCCAGTGCAAAAAAGGGTCTAAAGCCTAGGGCAAAAAGGGGGTAATCAAAAATTGGGTGCGATTTCATACGATGTTTTCCAGGCGGTTTGGCGTTCGGGAATGTCGGTAATTATACCTGTTTCTCATTCATTGATTAATCACCACGAAGACACGAAGAATACGAAGTTTTTTCTCGGTAATTACTCCTGCATCCGTGCAGTCGTTCCTGAACTTGATGTCTTCGTGGCGATAGGTCTTAAGTTAATACCTAGGGTAGTTAACTCATTTCTTGATCAAAACGGTCTTTTGCATATCCATGATTTGTTTTATTTTGCCCAGTACTTGCGGTTTCTGCTCTGCTGGCAATTTTGCAAAGTCCTGTTCAAATTCGCTCAGGCTGTAGACTGGCTGCTCGCCGCTTGCGTTACCGGATAAGCTAAGGCCGCAATCGCTAATGACATGTTGGATCGGCTCGGCGGCATTGTCTAACGGCATTGCGGCGGAAAGGACGGTGCGTATCATGGTATTGACGCGAATAAAAACGGATTGACCGGTCAAAAGGTCATCGACGATGCGTTTGGCCTGTTCTTCGGTATAGCCTCTGCGCTTGGTGTCCTTAAAGGTTTTCATTGGCAGTTTGACCGGGGGATTTTTGTCGGTTTGATATTCAAAATCAAAAGCGCTGCCTTGAGAGGCGATCAAGCTGTCGGCATCGATAACCACTTGCAGGGTATTATCCTTGCAGACGACTTCCAGCCTGATGTTGTCATAAAGACCGCGAGGCAGCAGCGGCGACAACGCAAAGCTATAGCTTCGATTGGTCAGGCGGTCGTTTTCCTGGCGATAGCTCCAGGCATTGTCGGCGGATACGGATAAGGGGCATAAAATCAGCAGCGCTAAAACGAATGGTGGGGCGACTTTGCTGAATGCTAAAAGAGGGTTATGTTTCATTTTGGTGTCCCCAGTTCCAGGAGTTCGATCATTCCATCAACTTGAAGAAGCTTTTCGGTGCACCGCATATCGGGCAATCCCAGCTGTCGGGAATATCTTCCCAACGGGTTCCCGGCGCAATGCCGCTGTCAGGATCGCCTTTGGCTTCGTCATAAATATGCTCACATTCCAAACAGTGGTATTTTTTAAAATCCGACATACTGTGCCTTCATTAAGATAATTGAAAGGGTAGCTTACGCGTTTTATTGGCCGGGCGCACGGTTAACCTTTGCCGCGAGTCCGGGTCCTGGTGTTGGTGCTTGTAGGCGATTTATCTTTGGAGATTTCCAGTGATTCAAAGCGTTTTTCAATAAACTGGATGATTAAATCGGCAATATCCTTGCCGCTGGCGGCTTCAATGCCTTGCAGTCCGGGCGATGAATTAACCTCCATAATGACCGGGCCGTGATTGGAACGCAGCAGATCGACGCCGCACACATTCAAGCCCATGATTTTTGCGGCTCGCACGGCGGTGGAGCGCTCTTCCGGCGTTAACCGCACTAAAGCAGCAGAACCGCCACGGTGCAGGTTTGAACGGAACTCGCCCGGCGTTGCTTGGCGTTTCATCGCGGCAACGACTTTGCCGTCCACCACAAAGCAGCGAATGTCACTGCCGCCGGCTTCCTTGATGAACTCCTGCACCATGATGTTGGCTTTGAGCCCCATGAAAGCCTGAATAACGCTCTCTGCAGCATTATGAGTTTCCGCCAACACCACGCCGATGCCTTGCGTGCCTTCCAGCAATTTAATCACCAGCGGAGCGCCGCCAACTTGGGCGATTAAATCTTCAATGTCGTCAGGATTATTGGCAAAGCCGGTGACCGGCAGGCCGATACCTTTCCTGGCCAGTAATTGGGTCGACCTTAATTTATCGCGTGACCGCGAGATGGCTACCGACTCGTTTAAAGGAAACACATTCATCATTTCAAACTGTCGTAATACCGCAGTCCCGTAGAACGTGACCGAAGCGCCGATCCGGGGAATAACGGCATCGAATCCCGTCAAGTCTTCGCCCCGATAATGAATGGATGGGTTATGCGAGGTGATATTCATATAGCAACGCAATACATCCAAAACCCGTACCTTATGCCCCCTGGCTTCTGCGGCTTTGACCAATCGAGAGGTCGAATACAGTTTAGGGTTACGGGACAAAATAGCAATTTTCATAAAGACGTAAAGTTCTCGATTTAATATATAAAAGTAAGCGTATATTTTGACACGAAACAAGGCGGGGTGCTGTATATAATGGGGGCTAGACAGGGTGCTCGCTTTAAAAGCACTTTAAAAACAGGGTAGTAAAAATCTGAGTTGTAGTTTTAGACGATAAGGATTTAACCGCCCATGCGCCTAAGCAGACGGCAAATGGTTTCGGCCTTCAGTGGGCCTGTCTTTCAGGCTGCCGTGCAGGAACAAGTCAATCGTTTGCCGTACCCAAATATCGATTTCCGCTTCATCGGGTGTCGGTTCCAAGCCGAGTTGCAGTTTTTGGAACCGTTCACTGCGCAATGCGCTCAAGAATTGGTCGGCGAGAAAGTGCGGGTCCCGTGCGGCAAAATAGCCCGCTTGCTGCTGCTTGGCGAAATACTGCGTGAGGTGATCGAGGGTGCGTTGCGGCCCTTGTTCATAGAATTGAGTGGCAAGATCAGGGAAGCGTAACGACTCGCCGATGAGTATGGCACGTATGCGTACTACGTCGGGCCGCGTGATACTGAGCAGAAATTGCTTGGCAAAGGAAGTTAGCGCTTCCTCTGGGGAGCGCTCCAGAACATGTTCCGCTGACAGTCTGGTGGCGAATTGGTCGCTGCAACGTCTTATTACAGCGCCGAATAGCCCGGCCTTACCGCCGAATTGACCGTAGACGGTTCGCATTGATACCCGCGCTTCTCTGGCGATGGTTTCCAAGCTGAGGTTTCCGTAGCCGTGATCAAGGAATAGGCTGAAGGCGGTGTCCAGTAAACGATCACGGCTTAGGAGTTCCTCTCCTTTGCGAGGTCGTCCGCATTTAATCATGGTGTAGTGCTCACAAAATTAATTGACTCAAACTGTATCATATCTTAAATTAAATGATAATATGTCTTACCATTTTTGCTGTTAAATATTCTAGGGTGTAAAAAGGATGAAAAAAGGAACGTATATATCGGCAGTCATCCATCGTTTAAGCCCACCTGGAAGATCAATGCAACGCACACGAAACGGCCTGTTGGCTACCGTTACCCTGATGGCGATGATCGGCTGCGGAAACCATGACGATTCGGGTTCTAAGCAGGGCGCGTCGCCCAATGTCAAAATCGCACAGCCGCTGTCGCAAGAAGTCACTGAATGGGACGAATACACAGGGCGCATAGAGGCAGTGAACTCGGTAGACGTGCGGGCCCGAGTGAGCGGCTATTTGGAGAAAGTGAACTTTAATGCAGGGGACAAGGTGCATAAAGGCGATCTATTATTTCAGATCGATCCGAAATCCTTCACAGCCCAACTTAACTATGCCGAAGCTGAGCTGGAGCGCGCTAAGTCCCGGCACGAATTGGCAAAAAACGACTTGGCGCGAGCCGAGCGCTTGTTTCGCGCCAAAGCCATTTCCGAAGAGGAACATGATGCCCGCAGTAAGGGGCTACGGGAAGCCGTTGCTGCAGTCCAGTCTGCACAAGCCAATGTTTACACTGCTCGCTTAAACCTGGAGTTTACTCAAGTACGCTCCCCGATAGACGGTCGTATCGGTCGTGAGTTAATCACAGCCGGCAATGTGGTCAATGGTGGCAGCGGCGATGCAACTTTGTTGACCTTCATCGTCTCTACCGACCCTGTTTATGTATACGTGGATGCGGACGAACGCTCGGTACTGAAATACCGGCGTCAGGCTCAAAAAGGGGGGCGAGGCAGTCTGGGCGAGGAACAGACGCCGGTAGAGTTGGCCGTTGCTGATGAGATTAATTTTCCTCACCAGGGTCATCTCGACTATATATCTCCGCGTGAAGATGCGGCTACCGGTACTTTAACGTTACGGGGTGTGTTCGCTAACCCGGACGAATTGTTAAGCCCCGGTTTTTTTGCCCGAATGCGGGTTCGTCAAAGCACTCCGTACCCAGCTATTTTGCTTCCCGACCGCGCCATCGGTACGGATCAGGCGCAACGGTTCGTCTGGGTGGTGAATCAGGAAAACCAGGTGGAATACCGCAAGGTGGAGCTCGGCGCTCATATCGGTCAGTCGCGCGTGATCATTCAAGGCTTGAAGCCTGAAGAATGGGCAGTTATCGAAGGCATCCAAAAACTCAAACCTGGACTCAAGGTGAATCCCGAACGCATCTCGCTGACCGGCCCGGATGGTGAGAAATAGACCATGAACCGATTCACACACTTTTTCATCGACCGGCCGATTTTCGCCTCGGTATTATCCATCGTGATTGTTCTGGTCGGGGGACTCGCGCTGATTGGCTTGCCTATTGCGCAATATCCAGAGATTGCGCCCCCCACCGTGGTAGTGAGCGCAGTCTATCCAGGCGCCAACGCCAAGGTGGTGGCAGAAGCTGTGGCGACCCCTATCGAGCAGGAAGTGAACGGCGTCGAGGATATGTTGTACATGTCCTCTCAGTCCACCAATAGCGGCAACATGGCGCTCACCATCACGTTCAAGCCGGGTACTAATTTAGACAAAGCTCAGGTGTTAGTGCAAAACCGGGTGGCGCTGGCCGAGCCTAAACTACCTCAGGAAGTGAGCCGACAAGGTCTCAGCGTCAAAAAACGCAGTCCGGACTTGAGTCTGGTTGTCAATCTGATCTCCCCGGACAAGCGCTATGACAGTGTTTATTTGAGCAATTACGCGCTGCTGCAGCTCAAGGATACCCTCGCGCGGTTGCCTGGGGTCGGTGATATTCTGGTGTTCGGCGCCCGCGATTACAGCATGCGCCTCTGGCTGAATCCGGAGAAAATTGCCGCCCGCAATCTAACCGCCAACGACGTAATCAACGCTATCCGCGAGCAAAACGTCCAGGTCGCGGCAGGCGTGGTGGGGCAGCAGCCTACAAAGGAAAACACGGATTTTCAGTACACGATCAGCACCTCGGGACGGCTGATGGAGGCCGAGCAGTTCGCCGAAATCGTGATTAAACAGGGCAAAGACGGGCAGGTGACTCGCCTCAAGGACGTGGCCCGGATCGAGCTGGGCGCTAAGGATTACAACTCGGGTCTATTCCTGGACGGAGAGCCCACCGTGGGGCTTGCCATCTTCCAGTTGCCCGGCTCCAACGCGCTGGATACCAAAAAGGCGGTGGTGGACGCGATGGAGAAGCTCAAGCCGCGCTTCCCCGAAGGGCTGGACTATCTCCTTGTGTACGACACCGTGGTGTTTGTGCAGCAGTCTATCGACGCGGTAATCAAGACTCTGTTCGAAGCTATGTTGTTGGTAGTGCTAGTGGTTGTGATATTTTTGCAGAACTGGCGCGCCACTGTTATCCCGTTGCTTGCCGTACCTGTGTCTTTAGTCGGCACCTTTGCTGTGATGTCGGCAATGGGCTTGTCTCTTAACACCTTATCGTTGTTCGGACTGGTGCTGGCTATCGGTATCGTCGTGGATGACGCCATCGTGGTTGTAGAAAACGTGGAACGCCACATTGCCTTGGGCTTATCGGCTCGGGATGCGACACGTAAGGCTATGGAAGAGGTTGTCGGTCCCATCATCGCTACGGCGCTGGTTTTGGTCGCCGTGTTTGTACCTACCGCTTTCATCACCGGCGTTTCAGGTGCTTTCTACAAGCAGTTTGCGCTGACCATCGCGGTTTCTACAGTAATTTCTGCATTCAACTCGTTGACCTTAAGTCCGGCGCTGTGCGCGCTGCTTCTGGATCGGGCGCACGGCGACAAGGACTGGTTCACGCGATTGTTCGATCGCCTGTTCGGCTGGTTCTTCATCAGGTTCAACCGCTTCTTCGACTCGTTCAGCGCAGGTTACGCACGACTGGTCGGCAGGCTGATTCGGATGACGGCGGTTGTGCTGGTGCTCTATGCAGGACTCAATGGACTCAACTTGCTGGCCTTTGAAAAAGTGCCTACGGGCTTCATTCCACAGCAAGATCAGGGTTACCTGATTTTGTATGCGCAGCTGCCCGACGCGGCCTCGTTGGCACGTACCCAGGAAGTAGTCCAACAGGCTACCCGCATTATTATGGAAACGAAAGGCGTCAAGCATGTGAATGCTTACGCCGGCTTTTCAGTCTTGACCGGTGCCAATCAATCCAATGTCGCCACGATGTTTGCGCGGCTGGATGGCTTCGACCAGCGCGCAGGTCACCCGGAACTTCATGCCGATGCGGTGATAAAAAACCTCAAACAGCGGCTCGGCCAAGTCGAAGGAGCCCAAATTGCCATATTTGCCCCGCCCCCGATTCGGGGTATGAGCTCGGTAGGCGGCTTCAAGCTGCAAATCCAGGATCGTTCCAATGCCGGTATTGAGGCGCTGCAGGGCACTGTCAACGAATTCATCGCCAAGGGTAATCAGCAACCAGGATTGGCTGGATTATTTACGACCTTTCGCGCCGGAGTGCCGCAGCTTTTCCTGGACGTGGATCGTACCCGAGCCAAGTCTATGGATGTGCCGTTGAAAGAAGTATTCGACACCTTGCAGATCTATCTGGGTTCGCTCTATGTCAATGACTTCAATAGCTTTGGCAGAACCTATCAGGTGGTGGCGCAGGCAGATTCGGAGTTTCGCATGAAACCTTCGGACATCGCCGAGTTGAAGACGAGGAATCTTCAAGGCGGCATGGTGCCGCTTGGGTCGCTAATGTCGGTTAAGGAAATTACCGGGCCCGACAAGATTACGCGCTACAACATGTATCCGGCTGCGGAAATTAACGGCAGCACCTTGCCTGGAATCAGTTCCGGCCAAGCGATTGCTACCATGAACAAGCTGATGGATGCAGAATTGCCGCCGGGATTCGACTTTGAATGGACCGAACTCAGCCTGCAACAGGTATTGGCAGGAAACGTCGCCATACTTGTTTTTCCGCTGAGCGTGATCTTCGTGTTTTTGGCCTTGGCAGCCCAATATGAAAGCTGGTCGTTACCGTTTGCGGTGATTCTGATCGTGCCGATGTGCATTCTGTCCTCCCTGACCGGCGTGTGGTTGAGCGATATGGACAACAATATCTTCACCCAGATCGGCTTCATCGTACTGGTGGGATTGGCCAGCAAGAACGCCATTCTGATCGTCGAGTTCGCCAAACGGCGGCAAGAGGGAGGGCTAAACCGTTTCGATGCGGCGGTGGAAGCGGCGCGAATTCGACTGCGGCCTATTTTGATGACTTCATTCGCATTCATCATGGGCGTGTTTCCTCTGGTGATCGCCCAAGGAGCGGGCGCAGAGTCCCGGCGGCTGCTGGGTACTGCCGTTTTTAGCGGCATGCTGGGAGTGACCGTGTTCGGCTTGTTGTTAACACCGGTATTCTATGTGATCGCGCAGGCCTTGGCGCAACGCTGGCAATCTTCCCGGCACAAGGCTAAGGGATTGTTGCATGTTGAGCCCCATTTATGAATCAAGGAATAAAGATGCACTCCGTAGAGTTTCGCCCCGTTATGCTCGAACGAAGCCGGGGGGTTGTTCAGGCATTATTCTGCGCCGCTGTATTGAGTGGCTGCGCGGTAGGTCCTGATTATAAGCCCCCAGCTACCGATGCAGGGCAGGCCTTTGCCAACAGCAGCCAGGAGTTTTCTGCGCAGGGCGTGGACGTGGCATGGTGGAAGCTGTTTGAAGACAAGGGTCTGAACGAGCTTGTCGAACAGACGGTGCGGCATAACCGCAATCTCCAGGCCGCTCGCGCTAATCTTCGAGAGGCACGGGCTCTGTACCTGGACGCAGGATTGAATTTGCTGCCCACAGTGACTTCGCATGCCAATTATACCGAACAGAAACGGAGTGCCGCTGCCTTAAACAACCTATCTTACGCGCCGCGCGAGCTGAAAATTTACAGCACAGGTTTCGATGCTTTTTGGGAGCTTGACCTTTGGGGGCGCGTACGTCGCAACGTAGAGGCGAGCAGCGATGAAGTCGATGCGCAAGAAGCCAGTCTTCGGGATCTTGGAGTTAGCCTGATTGCGGAAACGGCCAGAAATTATTTCGAATTGCGCGGTCTGCAACAGCAGTTGGCCGTAGCGAAAAAGAATGCCGAAAACCAAACCAAAACGTTGGAAATAACCCAGGTTAGACTTGAAGGCGGGCGTGGCACCGAACTCGATACGTCGAGAGCAATAGCTCAGCGCGATACCACCTTATCCTCCATTCCTCCTCTGGATAACGCCATTCATCAAGCCATTCATCGCCTTGGCGTACTCACCGGGCAGCTTCCAGGCGCTTTGATCGATAAGCTGTCGCAGTCCGCGCCGCTGCCCAAGATTCCGAAGACCATCAACATCGGTCGGCCTGCCGAGTTACTGCGCCGTCGCCCCGACATTCGCATTGCCGAGCGAGCCCTGGCAGCAGCTACTGCTCGCATCGGTGCCGCTACCGCCGATCTGTTTCCGAAGGTAACATTTGTTGGTACTATCTCGCTTGAGGGCACAACTTTTTCGGGAGTGGGGGTGGCCAATTCGGACTCGTATTCCTTGGGGCCGAAGATCACTTGGGCTGCTCTGGATCTGGGGCGCGTGTATGCCCGCATTAAAGCTGCCGATGCCCGTTCCGAGGCCAGTTTGGCCCAGTATGAGCAAACGGTGCTGAACGCTTTGGAAGAAACCGAAAATGCGCTGGTCAATTACAACCGGGAACGAAGCCGGCGAGAGTTGTTAACCACGGCAGCCAAGGCCAGCGAAAGAGCTCATGAACTGGCGCATCTGCGTTTTGCCGAAGGGGTAAGCGATTTTCTGACGGTACTGGATGCCGAATTGCGTCTGTTGCAAGACCAGGATCGTTTAGCGCAAAGCCAAACCGCAACGGCGACGGCGTTGGCAGCGCTGTACAAAGCGCTGGGTGGCGGCTGGGAGTTGTTGGGGCAGATTAAGCAAGAATGACGGGGAGGCTATGTGCCTTGTATACCCATTCGCTTGTTTACCTGTATTCGTGCTTAGTCGATTTGATTCCGGTTGTGCTACCCACGGATAATGAAAATCCATATAGATTTTACTTTGTTTCCACTTCGACAGGTTTTACACATGACCACATGCCCTTTGTCGTCGAAGTCGGCAATCATTACCGAATCGTGTTGTTTTAAGTAGCCCCCACTAAACAACCACCGGCTAAAACCGATGGTTGTTTAGTGGTCTGTAGTTCATAGGGTAGGTGCGGCCGCACTGATACGAGAGGTGGAGTAACGATAAATCCATCATAATTCAATCGCTTATGTAATTAGCTTCTCGTTGCTCTACCCATTCTACATGCTCCATTTCTTCGAATGGTCTACCAAAAGGGAAATAATTGTAGCTACAGTTGCCACTGAGACACACCACTGAGATATTGGCTTTTGGGTTAATAAAACTGGTTGGGTGTTTTTCGCCGCATTTTGGACAGAAAACGGCTACATCAAGATTTTCTGGAAATTCATTCATGATAATTCCTCCGTAAAAAGAAAACGATTAATTGGAATGCTTGAGGCGCAGTTGCGCATAGTTAAATCGTCCTCTATTCAATAGCTCTTGTTTTTTTGATCCTCAGAAAAAACAAGGGCTATTGAAAACCTATGTACTGTACCCAACTTGGAATAAGACTTATATGGTCCAAAAAGACCAGACGAGGTATTTTCCTTGCGAAGCCGGTTGCATAACTGGTTTAATTGCGCCCCATGATGATACCTACCCGTATTTTGTTGATTGACGATCATGCTATGTTCCGCACCGGATTACGCTTGGTGCTTAATTCCGGCATGCGGGACGTTGAGATAATCGAGGCCTGTTCGTTGGACGCGGCGATGTGCAGTACTGCTGACCGTGTTGATGTGGTGTTGCTGGACATCAAGTTGCCCGGCTTGAGCGGACTGGAAGGTATTGCGCTGCTCAAACGCAATTGGCCGCAGGCGCCCATTTTGATGCTGTCTTCGCAGGACGAGCCGGAAGTCCGGCGTCTTGCGCTGGCACGCGGTGCCGCAGGCTTTATTTCCAAAGCGGAGACGGCTGATGTTATTGTTGACACGCTCCACCGGGTTTTGCGCGGTCACTTTGCCGAGCTATCGCCGGTAGCAACAAGTGCCGCACAACGGTGTTTGACACCACGGCAATGCGAGGTGCTCAATCTGCTACACCAAGGACTATCGAATAAGCTTATTGCTCGTCAGCTTGCGCTCTCGGATAATACCGTGCGCAGGCATGTGCAGGACATTCTGGAGTTTTTTCAAGTGGTAAGCCGGACGGAAGCGGTGTTTGCCGCACGCAGCCAAGGCCTAATCGGCTGATATGCGTAGCAATCTGCTCCGCTTTTTTCATGCACCTTCATGAACTCTCTATTGCAATCATCGGCCCATTCTCCCGACTTTCGTAGGCGCTTTTTCTGGAATAGTGATGTCATTTTCATTGTCGTGCTGATGATTGTCGGCGCCACGCTCAGTTGGGTTGCCTATGATGAATACCGGCAGGCACAGGAGTCCGAATACCGGCTGCTGGAAGCCCACGCCCGTAACGCCGATTTACAGATCGTAGAGGCATTAGCTGAGATTGTTCATGTGCTGAATCGGGTTGCTCGGCAGATTGCCGTGGTACAACAGGGCAAACAGCCGCTTCAGGATATGGCATTCGCCGCTGTGCTCGAAAGATACGGCAAGGATGCCACCGAACTCAGCACGTTATGGTTGACCGATGCGGACGGTCGTATCCATACGGCCACCGATGCGGCGATTATAGGACGGGATGTTTCCGACGAACCGTATTTTACCGCCCATATCGGCCTCGGACAGACGCCGAATTTGTTTATGTCCCGCCCGGATAAGAAGCTGCTCGGCGTCACGGCTGTTATTTTCACGTTACCCATTGTTAGCGCTGACCGCCAGCTGCTCGGTATTGTGGGTGCTACCATTGGCTACAGTTTTTTCCCAAGCGTATTGCAAGCGATCAACCCGGCCGACTCTGCCAGTATGTCCGTCATTTTCAATCGTGACGGCGACCTGTTGTTTCGCCGTGAAAATCCTGAGAAATTTTTCGGTAACAACATTACCAAGGTTAGTACGGTACTTCAGGAGCATTTCAACGCGGGTACCCAGGTGACTCGGCATATCGGCCCCTCCGCCCATGACGACAAGACCCGGCTATTTCTAGTTCGGGATGTTAGCGATACTGGCCTCAGCCTAATTCTGTCGCGGCAGCTCAGTGAGGTTATTGCCGTGTGGCGACGCAATGTCGTTATCTATGCCTTGATCTTTCTGTTCACCACGGTAGTGGTGGTTGTTCTGGCTCTCGTCGCGGCTCGACGCAAGAAGCTGGAAGAAACGCAGATAGAGATATTGAGTCACCTCCAGAAAATTGCCAGTCAAGTGCCGGGGGTTGTTTACCAATATCGTTTGCACCCCGACGGCCATTCCAGCCTTCCTTTCGCCAGCGAAGCCATCCGTGAAATATTTGGGGTCAGCCCGGAGGAAGTCCGCGAGGATGCATCCAAAATATTTGCCCTGGTTCATCCTGACGACTACCACGATCTTATCGCTTCCATTCAAAAATCGGCACAAGACTTGAGTCGATGGCAGCATGAGTTTAGGGTGAGGTTTGATGATGGCACGGTGCATTGGCTACTTGGCAACTCGCTACCGCAACAGGAAGCGGACGGCGTCGTGCTCTGGCATGGCTTCATTACCAGCATTACCGAACGCAAGCGGATGGAAGAGGAGCTCATTGCGGCAAAGCACCAAGCGGAAGACGCCAGTCTTGCCAAGTCCAAATTTTTCGCAGCCGCCAGCCACGATCTGCGCCAGCCTATTCACGCTCAGGGCTTATTCTTGGGGGTGCTCTCACGCACCGAGTTGACCGAGCAACAGCGCGAGATGCTCGCCAGCGCCAGCGCCGCGAGCGATGCTGCGGCGGAAATGCTCAACACCCTGCTCGATTTTTCGCGCATTGAGGCCGGTGTGGTTGAACCTCAGTTGCTGGAATTCCGCTTGCAGACCCTGTTCAACAAAATCGAACGCGAGTTTATGCCGCAGGCCGATGCCAAGGGCCTCTCGTACCGTTCGCGCGAGACCGCTCTAATGGTGCAATCGGATCCGGCATTGCTTGAGTTAATCCTGCGCAATCTGGTATCCAATGCGATTCGCTACACCGAGCGCGGTGGGTTGCTGGTGGCTTGCCGAAAGCGTGGAGATCAAGCCATGCTGGAGGTTTGGGACACGGGTATCGGTGTTGCTCCGGCCCACCAAAAGGAAGTGTTTCACGAATTCCATCAATTGGGTAATCCGGAACGGGATAACCGTAAGGGACTAGGATTGGGGCTCGCCATTGCAGAGGGACTGGCGCGAACGCTGGGGCATGGTTTGTGGCTGACATCCATTTTACAGCGCGGCAGCGTGTTTCGGCTGGCCTTACCCATAGCTACCGAAGCATTGTCAGTGGAACCGGTAGCTCTAGATTATGGCAAGGCGCGGTCGCTCAATGTGAGTGTGCTGGTGATCGACGACGATGAAGCCGTGTGCGTAGGCATGTTTCATCTGCTGCGTGACTGGGGATGCGAATGCGATGCGGCAGGCTCCATTGAAGATGCGCTCGAGCTGGCGGTTATTCATCCGCCGGATTTGGTCATCAGTGATTATCGCTTGCGCGAACAACGCACCGGGCTGGAAGCCATTGCTGCGTTGCGTGCATTGCTCGGAAACAATTTACCTGCCCTGCTCATCACTGGTGATACGGCACCGGATCGACTACGCGAGGCACAGGCCGGCCGAATACCGGTACTGCACAAACCGGTTTCGCCCAGCGAGTTGTATCGTGGATTGGTGACGGTTCTGGGTCAAACTGAGCAGTGGGAAACTGTGAGCTACGAACATAACGAGAGTTGCATAGAGCAAAGTCTGTAAAGCTAAAGCTTATTTTTGTTTTTAAGCTTTAGCGCCGCGCCATGCAGGGCTTTGGCTAGGGTAGGGTGGGCGTGGATGGTTCGGGCCAAGTCTTCGCTGCTGGCTGAAAACTCCATGGCCAGCACAGCTTCGGCTATCATTTCGGAGGCTTGTGTGCCGATGATATGAACGCCGAGTATGACGTCGGTGTCAGCGTGGGCAATGATTTTAACCATGCCTTCTGTTTGGCCCACGGCTTGAGCTCGAGCCGTGCCGCTTATCGGATAAGTGCCTATTTTGATGGATTCGCCCATGGCTCTTAAGGCTTGCTCGGTTTGGCCGACCCAGGCAATTTCAGGGTCGGTAAAAATAACGCTGGGCAATAGTTCATAGTTGACAGGGTTGTGGATGCCTGCAATCTGTTCGGCAACAAACAGGCCTTCTTCTATGCCTTTATGGGCAATCATCGGGCCGAGCAAGGTCAGGTCGCCTATGGCGTAAACGCCGGGCAGGTTGGTGCGGCAGTTTTCATCGACGTGGACATAGCCGTTTTCATCAAGCAGTAAATCGGCTTCAGCGGCGGCCAAGTTTTCGGTATTGGGTTTTCGGCCGGTTGCAACGATGAGTTTATCGACACGCAGAGCATGAGTACCGTCATTATCCTGATATTCGACGGTAACCTTTCGGCTACGCTCAAGACTGGCTTTTTTACTGCCTTTTTTGGCTGAAATAACCCGCGCTCCCAAGCGCAACTCCAGGCCTTGGTTGGTGTAGACACGGTAAGCCTCACGTGCAATTTGTTGGTCGGTCAGGCTTAAAAATGATTCCTGCGCTTCCAGCAAGATGGTTTCCGCACCGAGCCTGTTCCAGATACTGGCTAATTCAAGGCCGATAACGCCTGCGCCGATAATGGCTAAGCGCTTAGGCACTGCATCAAGATTTAAAGCCATCGTGGTATCGATAATAAATTCGTTATCAATCGGAGCGCAAGACAAGTCGATGGGGGATGAACCGGAGGCTAGAATAATATGCTTCGCTTCGAGTATGGATGATGCCGTTTTGTCGAGCGGCGTTATTTCCACCAGCCGTTCATTGAGCAGCTTGGCCTTTGCCTGTATGTAAGTGATTTTGTGGTCGGCGAATGAGTCGGCAATTTGCCGACTGAGTGTGTTAACAATGCTGTTTTTGCGCTGCATCATCTGCGCAATATCCAAAGTAACTGCTTCTGCCCGAATGCCGTGTTCTTCCAGGTTGTAGATCAGCGACTGATAAATTTTCGCCGATTCCAGTAATGCGATAGACGCAACACAACCGGCGTTGAGGTAAGTGCCGCCCAGGCTGACTAGGCCTTTTTTGTCGCACCAGTTATCGATGCAGGCGGTCTTCAGACCGAGCTGGGCGCATCGGATCGCGCTGGAATAGCCCGCAGGCCCAGCGCCGATCACGATCACATCAAACGACGACTGCATGTGTTTTTTTTGCATAGTTATATGTTAAGCAACAAGTGAGCGGGCGCTTCCAGGCATTCTTTGATGGTGACTAAAAACTGTACGGCCTCGCGTCCGTCAACCAGTCGATGATCGTACGATAACGCTAGGTACATGATCGGTCTTATCACGATCTGTCCGTTTTCAACGACGGGCCGCTCCTTGATCGCATGCATGCCTAAGATTGCGCATTGTGGTGGATTGAGTATCGGTGTGGACAGCATCGAGCCGAAAATTCCGCCGTTGGTAATGGTAAAGGTGCCGCCTTTTAAGTCATCGTAAGTCAAGGTGCCGTTTTTTGTTTTTGCGCCGAAATCGACGATGCTTTGTTCGATGCCGGCAAAGTCGAGCTGATCCGCATCGCGCAGTACCGGCACAATCAGGCCGCGTTCGGTGCTGACCGCGATGCCGATATCGTAGTAGCCGTGATAGATAATATCGTTATCGTCGATGGAGGCGTTGATTGCTGGAAAGCGCTTTAAAGCCTCGATCGACGCCTTGACAAAGAACGACATGAAGCCCAATTTGACATGGTGCTTTTTTTCGAAGCGTTCTTTGTACTGATTGCGAAGATCGATCACGTTTTGCATGTTGACCTCGTTAAATGTGGTCAGCATCGCTGCATTTTGCTGGGCCTGTAACAGGCGTTCGGCCACTTTGGCTCTTAGTCGGGTCATCGGTACGCGCTGTTCCGGGCGCAGACTTGAACTGGGCATGGCGGTTACAGCTGATTCGGCTTCTTTAGGCATTGCCGTTTGGATTTTGGCTGCCGGGACGATGAGCTGGGCTTCCTGCAAGGTTTTTTTATGCAGATAATCCATCACATCGGTTTTAGTCAATCGGCCGTCTTTTCCTGAGCCTTTGATCACAGAAGGATCCAGCGCATTTTCAGCGATTAACCGGCGTACCGAAGGGCTTAGCGGTATGTCGGATTCTTCGTCTTGCTCGAGTTCGGCGCTGGCCGCCTCTACTTTTGAGCTTGCCTCCACGGCTTGGGGTTCCAGTAAGGCCAGTACTTCGCCGCCGACCACAATAGCACCGTCGTTTTTCAGGATTTTGCCGAGGATGCCTGATTCCGGGGCGGGAACTTCAAGTACCACTTTGTCCGTTTCAAGATCCACGAGGTTTTCGTTCTTGATAACGGTGTCGCCGGGCTGCTTATGCCAAGTGATCAGCGTTGCATCGGAAACAGATTCGGGTAAGTTCGGAACTAGGATTTCAATACTCATTGTTATTTTCCTGAAGGTTTGCCGTAAAGGGCCGATTGAACGACAGCTTTTTGTTGTTCGATATGGACGCGGAAATTGCCGACCGCAGGCGCTGCCGAAGCCTCGCGACCGGCATAGGTCATGCTGATTTTGGGGTCAAGATTGTCGCTAAAGTGATGTTTGGATTGATACCATGCGCCTTGATTCTGGGGTTCTTCCTGGCACCAGATGAATTCCTTAAGCTGAGGGTATCTGCCGACTTCTGCTTTAAACAATTCATCTGGGAAAGGATAGAGTTGTTCTATACGGGCAATAGCGACATGCTTCAGGTCGTCCTGGCGACGTGCTTCCAGCAGTTCGTAATAGACCTTGCCTGCGCACATGACCAGACGAGTCACTTTTTTGGGGTTGATATCGTCCTGCTCGCCAATCACGGGGAGGAACTGGCCGTCAGTTAAATCCTCAAGCGTGGAAACTGCAAGTTTATGCCGCAGTAAGCTTTTGGGGCTCATAACGATCAACGGTTTCCGATACGGGCGCAGCATCTGGCGACGCAGCAAGTGAAATATTTGCGCAGGCGTCGTCGGGCTGCAAACCTGGATATTATGCTCGGCGCACAGTTGCAGGTAGCGTTCCAGCCGGGCGGAAGAATGTTCCGGTCCTTGGCCTTCAAAACCGTGCGGCAGCAACATCACCAAGTGGCATAGGCGACCCCATTTGGTTTCGCCGGAACTGATGAATTGGTCGATAAGCACTTGCGCACCATTGGCAAAATCGCCGAATTGCGCTTCCCAGACAACCAGGGTGTTCGGCATCGTTGTGCTGTAGCCGTATTCGAAACCTAATACGCCCGCTTCGGAAAGCAGGGAGTCGAAAATCTGCGCATTGCCCTGATCTTTGTCCAGATGCTTGATCGGCGTATAGGTTTTATTATGCAGTTGATTATGCAAAACGGCATGGCGATGCACAAAAGTGCCGCGGCCGACATCCTGCCCGGTCAAACGCACATGGTATTTTTCCATCAGCAGTGTCGCATAAGCCATGTTTTCGGCAAAGCCCCAGTCCAGCGGCATGGCTCCCGCCGCCATTTTACGACGGTTCTCCATCACTTTGGCGACTCTGGGATGCATTTCAAAACCAGTCGGCAACCGCTGCATTCTGTCGTTACAAAAACGCAGGCGATCCATGGATACCGAAGTATTGCAGACTGATTTCCATTCGGAGTTCAGGAAGTCATTCCATTGATTGGTGTAAGGGTAGGGGCCGTCGGCCAGGATAGGCCTGGAAACAACTTCACCGGCCTCGAGCAGTTTCTGGTAGTTTTGCTCCAGCTCTGTGGTTTGTTCATCGGTGATAAGTCCGGCCTTAATGAGTTTCTCGGCGTAAAGCTTCCGCGTCGTCTTCAGTTTGCGGATCTTTTTGTACATCAAAGGTTGGGTCGCTGAAGGTTCGTCGGCTTCGTTATGCCCAAGGCGGCGATAGCAAATAAGGTCGATGACCACATCCTTGTTAAATGTCATTCGATAATCCAGCGCCAGTTTGGTGACAAAGATAACCGCGTCGGGATCGTCGCCGTTGACATGAAAAACCGGGGCCTGGATCATGCTGGCCACATCGGTGCAATAAAGCGTGGATCGTGCGTCCTTCGGGTTGCTGGTGGTAAAGCCGATTTGGTTGTTGATGACGATGTGCACTGTTCCGCCGGTCGAAAAAGCGCGGGTTTGCGACATGTTCAATGTTTCCATGATGATGCCTTGGCCGGAAAAGGCGGCATCGCCGTGGATTAATATCGGGATGACCGTGTTTTTGCCGTTTTTACCGGCCCTGTCTTGACGAGCCTTAACGGAACCTTCGACAACGGGGTTGATGATTTCGAGATGCGATGGATTGAATGCCAGCGTCAAATGAACCGGGCCGCCGGGTGTGCTGATGTCGGATGAAAAGCCCATGTGATATTTGACATCGCCGGTACTGACGCCCGGAGAAAGCGGCGAAGTTCCGGCAAATTCATTAAACAGGCTGGCAGGGCTTTTGC
>DATBQC010000279.1:0-1627 GCA_036561065.1 Methylobacter sp.
AGTCGAATCAAATTTCAGCCGATTCGGGAATCCCCCTGGTGAGTCTGCCTCAACGAGGACTGGTATCATAGTCTTTCGCGTCGGCTTCATAGGCCTGTTGCTGATAGCAGTTTGATCCGCTCGGATGACGCGGCAATGACCTTGGCGGATGGATTTCACAAAATTGTCGCGCCGGTTTTCGCGCGCGTGTTCGCCGGCGGCGTGGGCGAAGGGGGGGTATGCGGCGCTGGCGCGGCGAATTTGGCGATCGACAATCTGTCGAGATTTCTGCCGATCGCGGCGCTTCATTTGATTCGGTGATAGAATTTGTAATCAGATATTGTCGCGTAGCGAGGCGTGTTAGCGCCAAATAATGTGCAGGCCCCCTTTCCCGTGGCGGGGTTAAAGTACGAATATGTAAAGTTTTCGCATAGATTTGTATTATTGCACCAATTTGCACACTCCTCCAACGACCCGATTTTTTGGCTTCCCGCGTCATCATATATGAAATTGTCGTTTGAGTAGAACAATCCAACATATTCAAACGAATCAATGTCTCGAACCGGCTCGTTACGCAAGTCTTCTTTGCGGCCGATGTTCATGGCGTTCGTCCAGCCGTTTGGGTCGCTGGGGTTCGACCAGCCGTCCGCAAGGGCCCGCATTTTTGTCCTCTGTGTGGCGTCCGCAAGAGTGTAAAGCATCCTCGTGTAATTAAATATGTTCAGCTTTTTGCTATTACTTCCAAGATTCACCATCGCCTGCATAAACAGCGCTCGCGGAATTCCGGCGTCGCTGTAAAACTTCCATAACACGTGAGCGACGAAACCCTCTATGGTGGGGTCATAGGGATTGCTCTTATCCGGCAAATTTCTCATCCAGTCTTTATCTTTTGAATAATCGAACTTAAGAGTGGCATATTTGAACACGGGATCGTCAGCCACGGAGATCGAATAAAAATCGGCCCATCCTTCAACTAAAGCACAGTTTTGATCGATACGCCGATCTGGATAATGCTGCGTTCTGCATTTTTGCGAGTACGAATACGCAAAATTTCCATACAAATCCCCCATGACCTTGTGGCCATACTCATGAAAAAGAACGTTGAAAGTCAGGTTGTTCGGGTCCGAGGCTTTGTTCATACTAATTAGCGGGACGTTCTTAAACGTATAATAGCTTTCCGAATAGGCCATCGGCTCGTTAGTTTCGTCAAATACTATGTCAATCTCTCTGTTTGTCTTTCCGTCTGGAAGGTATTTATCAAAGAAATCCGCCGACTTGTTCATCGCGCTCCAGACCTTACTGGATATCGTATGCGACAATCCGAAAGAGTCATCATCTTCGCTATTCATTACATTCAGTTGATATGTATATACGCCTCGATTCAGATCGCGCTTGATTATCAGAGTTGCGGGGATATTACTGCTCGTGGACGCTTTTGTTCCAAGTAAAATATGTTTATTTTCCAAATATACTTGTATCGAGGGCGCTTGGCCCGAATTATCCTTGGCGACCTCCTCTCCGGGTTGGGAGGGAGGGCCGGGCAACAATCGCAGGACAATAGGATATTGATCGGCCGGGTGAGTTGTTTTCGTGCCCCTGTCGCCCTCGCGAACAAAACGGAAGCCAAATTCATACCGCAGCGGCTTCG
>DATBQC010000280.1:0-2753 GCA_036561065.1 Methylobacter sp.
ATCACAACAGACCAACTTGCTAAACCGTATGACGGGCACAGTCGATACCGAAGCTGGCGCCCGATCTAGCGTCCGATAGATAGTAATAGATAGTAACGTAGCATTAAAATGCCGGGCAACGAAAAGCTGTTGTCCGGCATCTAGCCGTTTCATTTCTCATGACCTTACGAAACATTGCCTGAGACCGTTTATCTGAAAATAAGCACCGCATGTTCCCTCGTCATAATGCCGCCGAAAAAATAGCAAAGGCGACTAAGAAAGAAACGGGACGAGAATTCTCACTATTTTATCCACGCTCTAAACCCGCCTAACGACACCTCCAAACGAAGTTAATCCCTATCAAATTCATAGTTAAGTTTTATTCTTTGCGATGTACCGGTCTGGGTTTCAACATTAAAGCTCTTGGTCAGCTTACGTTTTAGCACCAAGACGGCTTGTCTATTAAACAGCCCGACTTTGGTGCCCACATAAAAATCCGGCGTTAGGTATTGGCCTACCGTAGCCAGCGTATCCTGCAAGGTTTTTCCTTCTTGAACTTCAAATTCGCTGACGCCCAGTTTGTCGGCAAGCCAGGATAACTTGCCTGATCCGTAAGATAACGCAGCAGCGGCAACCCTGTTGCCTTCCGATTTGCTGACCTCTTCTAGCGGGCCGCCAGTCATCAAATAGGCAAGCACCTCTTCCTCAGGCAAAGCAGGTTCCGAAGATAGATGCGTTTGCGGCGAATCCAACGGGCCGGTCAGGCTGAGAATAGCCGTAACATCTTTGCCTTTTGAAACGCGCACGGCTTCCACGTCCAACCAGGGTTTATCGATGGGGCCGTTAAACAGGAACTTCCCTTTACGTACGGTAAGATCCTGCCCGTAGCTTTTATAACGGGCCTTGTTCATGTCGACACTGCCGTATAGGCTCATAGTTTCTCCCGTCTTGGCCAGCTTCAATTTACCGGACAGGTTGGTCTTCAGTCCCTGCCCTGAGAAGCTGACCTGTTTGCCGAGTTCGATGTCTATATCCGCATCGATATTGGCTGGTGCCGTAGCGTTATGTTCGGTTTTTTGTTCGCCGACAATCACTTCATCGCTGCTGACTTTTACTGCATTTTCGGGAAGTTCAGGAAGCTGCAACACGGCTTTGGGGACAGTTAACTTTCCGGTTACTTTCCCTTGCCGCCCGGCAAACACCCCTTTTAATTCCGGTGAGACGGTTATTTGCGCATCCGGCAATTTGGCGACTTCAGAATCCGTTCCGGTCAGAGTCAATTCGGTAGCGCCCTGCACGCTTGCAAAACCATCGAGCTTGATAAAGCCTTGCCCGGACTTTGCCGAACCGCTTAGCTGAATACGCCCCGCATTATCGGCAAATGAAACAGCCTGGAGCTTGATGTCGCGAAGTTCCAGACCCAATTCATTAAGATCAACAGCCCCATCGGTGAAACGTACCGTTCCGTTAACAAGGGGTTTCTCGGTGCTGCCTTGTAACGCTAAATCCGCATTAAGCTTGCCTTTCATGTTCGACAACTGAGGAACAAAAGGATTCAACATGGCAAAGTTGAGCACCGATGCCGTTATCCGCCCGGACAGGGTTCCCGCCTTGCCGGTATCGAGCTGCAACTGGCCGCGCAGATAATCCTGTCCCGTCAGGGCCAGATCAACATCGGCTGAAACCGTCGTCTGCTTCAGCTTGCCCGATAATGACGATGAACCCAAGGTCAGTTCAGTCGAACCTTGCTGAGTCTGAAACAATATCTTTGCGTTGGCCGGCATAGCCAACCGGAAATTGCCGTTCAGCGAGCCTTTTTCCCGCTGCATGTCCGCATCGGCATTGATAACGCCTTTCAATTTTGTCTGCTCGGGCAAGTAGGCTTGCATCAGGCTTAGAGGTAAGGCCGTGGCGTTAGCTTGAAACCGGAAGTCACCGTTGGCAGGATAACGTTCCTGCATACAAAGAGCGGCCAGTTGCTGGACCAGGCAGGTTTTTTCCAGCGTCGCATCCATTCCGGCAGGGCTTTGCGCTATGCGGACAACCATATCATTCGTAAGCTGCCAGCGGCCGGAATCGCGGGTATTCAAATCCAGCTTGGAAAAATCGCCCTGCCACACATTCGCCTTGTAACTGCCGGTAAGCGCGCTTGATAGATCACCGTAAGAAGAACTGATGTCGGCTTTAAAGCGGTGTTGCTCAAACGTACCCAAGCCATCAACCAGCAATTTTGTGATTTGCATGGCGCCGGTTTTAATGGCGTTTGCGGACAATTGTAGTTTGGAGGTAAGTTTCGTATCGGCTTGATAGTCGATATTGACGGCCAAGCGCTCCGCGCTATATTCGGCAAAATGCAAACGCCTGCCGTCAGCCTGGAATTTTACCGAAGGGTTAAGCCATGCGCCTTGCAAACGCCCCTCCCCTTTCAAACTACCGCCCAGATTCGGCCATAACGCTTCCATTGCAGGGGCGTCGATAGCGACAACCAGAGCGGCTTGCTGCTGTCCCAGCGTACCGTTAACGGCAATTTTATTTACCCCCGAAACAACCCGCAGAGCATCGACCTTGAGCTGTTCATTAGCCAAAGCCAGCTTGCCGTCTGCGCTAACCGGATAGCCGCGCAATTTGCCGGACAACTTGTTGATCTCGGCATCCAGCTGCAACGCATCTCCAGCCAATTTGCCTTTAAGATGGGTGTTGAAGGTCAGGTTGCCGGGAAGCTCGGGTACCAGAATGGCGGGATTAAAATTTTGCCCGGTCGCGCTAAGGTCGAA
>DATBQC010000281.1:0-3765 GCA_036561065.1 Methylobacter sp.
ACCGCGCCGCTGCCCGAAGCGCAATTGATCGAAAGCAGGATCATCAATCTACTGCATTTCCAGACCCTGATTGCCTCCAAAGCCGCGCGCTCGGTATTGATCGCGCCGGACAAGCTTCTGGTCGATTTCGGCATGCGCCGGGCGCACGGCAGCGAAGCGGCGCTGCTGGCGGCTCGGGCAAGTTATCTCGCGGGGTTTACCGGTTCAGCGACGGTGTCGGCCGGGATGCATTTCGGCATCCCTATTTTCGGCACGATGGCGCATTCTTTTATCCAAGCATACAGTTCCGAGAGCCAGGCCTTTGCCGATTTTGCCAAGGCTAATCCCGATAATGTCGTGTTTTTGATCGACACTTACGATACCGAAGCCGCTGCGCAAAAAGTAGTCGATCTGGCGAATGCATTGCACGCGCAAGGAATAAAAATTAAGGGTGTGCGTTTGGATAGCGGTGATTTGGCCGATCATGCCCGGAAAGTCAGAATGATTCTTGACCGCGGCGGCCTTAGCGATGCAACCATCTTTGCCAGCGGCAATATCGATGAATATAAACTAGAAGAATTGATGGCTGAGCAAGCCCCGATTGACGGTTTCGGCATCGGTACGCATCTGGATACCTCAGCCGATGCGCCTTATCTCGACTGCGCCTATAAATTGCAGGAATATGCCGGAATTGCCAGGCGCAAACGTTCGGAAGGCATAGCTACATGGCCCGGACGTAAACAGGTTTACCGCAACTATAATAACGGCATTATGTCTGGAGATACCGTAACCCTTAACAATGCGCCTTGCGCAGGCCAACCGTTATTGCACTCGGTTATGCAGCGCGGAAAGACTGTAGCGGGGCAGCCTACGTTGATCGAGGCCAGAGAATATGCTCGATGCCAATTGAATAGTTTGCCAATGTTATTACGTCAATTGAGCAATACCCCGGAATACCCGGTGATGATTTCTGCCGAACTGCAAGCGCTGGCGAAAACAGTGGATCAGCGAAACACAGGCTGAAAGCCCTCATGGTGTTTTGATATCAGGTTTAAAAATCAGCTGTGAAACTTTGAACTTGATCTGACAGTTTTAAAATATTTGCTTGGATTGAACCTGACATTGACGGTCTCAGCTCGGCCAAGTGCGGTCAATCAACGAATCATAAATCAAATTTATGAACGGCGGGCTTTCAGCAATAACCCGATAACTGTATATCATTCATTATCCAAACGTTTGAAATTTGCTAAGCAACATTGTCCAGACGGATTCCTGATTTCACAAGCACAATCCCCAGCTTTAGTACGCTGCATGACAAAATCTTTGATCGGTTCTGCGCGGTGGGCTTTTATCGCTGATAAGTACTGATTGGCGTCAATATCAAAACAGTAACAAAGCGCGTCGTTTTGAATTGCTTGATAGCTTCGTAAATACTGTTTGGAAATAGTGTTGCCGGCACTGGAGAAGTACCCAACGGAGCATGTTTTGGCCGGGCAAAAGTAATAACTGTCAGTAATAAGTGACTGATTCTCGGGAAACCTGACCTGATGGTAAAGTGTAGGCATACCGACATTTTTACAACTAGAGCCACACTCAGGACAAATCTGTTTAGTTTTGGCGAATGTATTTGGGCAGCAGCAATCAGACATAGATGTATCCTTGGCGTTATCGAGAAACCGGGGTAGCAAGGGTTCCCGGATAGCCGGCATCCGTTGTGGCTTTGATCAAGGCCGCACTATCGGCTTTTGTGTTATCGAAAGTGACCACCGCAGTTTTGGAATCGTAATCGACAGTCACCTGCTGTACTCCGTCGACTTTCTGCAAAGCTTTTTTGATGGTGACTGTACACATGGCACAAGTCATGTTGTCTATTTTCAGCGTCACCGTTTGCTGCCGGTTTGGCTGTGCAACAGTTGCTTCAGCATAGGCCACCGGTATCCACAGAGTGATTGATGACAAACTCAAAATTAACAAACTGGATTTAATCGTCATATCGGTTTCTCTCAAGTCATAAAAAAGGGTGCTAACCAGGGAAAAGCCAGCAGCATCAAAATTAGCGTGGAGCTAAGCCAAAACACTTGGCGTTGTCTGCGTTGAATATCGGATAGGGTGCAGTTTGCACCTTCTTCACAACAGGAAGGCGTCTGGTAGAGTTTGCGATACCCTAATGCCATAAAGATCAAGGTCAGGATAATAAAAAAAGGACGAGCCGGTTCCATTGCCGTAAGCATACTCATCCAGGCCCCGCCAATGCCTAAAGATAAAAGCAAAAATGGCCCGACACAGCAGGCCGAAGCACCTATAGCGGCCAATACAGCACCGATACCTAGCCATGACTTGGTGGTAATGGGTATTTCAGGGTCTGTTTTCATGCGAATCTCCTAAACCAAACAATGATCAATCTTGGTAAGAAGTCTAAACCCTGTTGTTTAGAACAGAGTCAAGAGGGTGATGTAAAAATCAGGAGGTGGTTGATTCATCATCGTTAAACGCGTCAAGAATGGCGCAATGCGCGGATGAAACTGTCTGCTGACAACTATTGACCAAGGAATCCAATGCCTGCCGGAGAGCTGTTAAATCCTTAATTTGTTGATCTATCTGCTGGCATTTTTGCTCGGCGAGTTGTCGTACATCGGTACAATGCGCCCCATCGAGAGATAACAAGGTGGCAATTTCCTTTAACGTAAATCCGGCTTGCTGCGCACGTTTGATAGATCGGATTTTAGTAACCGTATCGGCTGGATAATGTCGATAACCGCTATCGGGCTTCTCGGGTTCCGCCAATAAACCAATGCGTTGATAGTGGCGTATGGTTTCGATGGTGACGCCGGTTTGTTTGGCAAGTTTGCCTATGGTCAAGGGTGACATGTAATTGAGCTTTAAGTCAAAAGGGGGATATTGTCGTGCATTTTCTAACCACCAGCCATTAAAGACAATCATGAATGATGCTTAAAAGACCCGTTACAACATGAACCTAACGGCCAAGTATTTGGTTGCAGATGGCAGGTTGGGGTCGAGTTGTGCCTTTCACCAAATGCCACAGTTCGGCCGTAGCCAGCCTCATTGGCTATCCATTCATTAATATCGACAGTATTATTAAGTGTACTCAGTCCATTTAAAATCATCTGTTACAATACGTAACTCATACTTAATGTTATCAAGTGGCTTATGACAAGGCATCCCGTCGAGAAAACGCGCCGTCAATACAACCGATGGGTTGCTACTGAATCCGTTGAAGATTACGCACTTCGCTATTCGCCCTCCAGCTTTAGAAAATGGTCGCCACTGCTGCTAGCCAATACGGCGATAGGAAGTATCTCTTTTTTAGCACTTGAGGCTATTGGGGCTAGCCTATTGCTGAGCTATGGCTACACCAATGCCGTGTGGGCGATTATTCTCGCATCAATCGTCATATTTGGAGCAGGCTTACCAATTTCATACTACGCTGCACGTTATAATATCGACATCGATTTATTAACCCGCAGCGCAGGATTTGGCTATGTAGGTTCAACGATCACCTCATTGATTTACGCCTCGTTCTGTTTTATCTTTTTTGCCTTGGAAGCGGCCATCATGGCGCAGGCGCTAGAGTTATATTTTGAGTTGCCTTTATATGTGGGCTACATCCTGTGTTCGTTGATCATTATCCCTATTGTGTTCTATGGCATCACTGCCATCAATCGCCTGCATTTATGGACGCAGCCGGTCTGGTTGATATTGATGTTGCTCCCTTTTTATTTTCTGTACACAAAAGTCCCCTATACGCTAGAGGCTTTAACTCATTTT
>DATBQC010000282.1:0-4852 GCA_036561065.1 Methylobacter sp.
TACACAAGGTTACTTATCCTGGTTCAGGAAATGGCGGGGCGGACAAGCCGCCCCGGTTTTATGCGAGATGATTTCTTTCGACTGTAGCTATGAAAACAGCTTTTACCGGATGTCTTTATTTAGCGGAGTACTATCTTGTTCATTAGCTGGCGGCTAAATAATACAAGCCGCTGCTTAAGCATATCAATGAAAACAGAGTGTTGATACGTTTGCCTGTAGTTAACCCAATAACGCAGCCAACCAAGCAAATAACCAGACTCATCAGCATTAACGACGAGAAATACAGCACGGCGCTGGAATCGGCCGGAATTTCTGTGGCATGGGCATAGCCGTGGAATACGGCAAAAAACGATACGCCCATAAAGAGTATTTTAGAGCGTTGTTTTTGGCTGACGGTGACCAGCAAACCAAACGCTACCAACGACAAGGCGATTAACGATTCAACAAACGGTATTTGAATCCCATAAGCATTAAGCAAGGCCCCGGCCGCCATCAGTGCCAGAAAAACAGCTGGAAATGCAAACACCGCTTTGCCGCCCTGTTTGGCCGCAATCAAGCCCACCGCCATTAACACCAGCAAATGATCGATTCCGGTTAAAGGGTGCAATAAACCGCTGATCAAGCTGTGCTCAACATGTCCACCGCTATGCGCGTAAAGCGAGGGCGATACGAGACATAAAGCGGCAATCAGCCCGTTTTTAATATGCATAAGTGGATCCTCTTAAAGTTGTTAAATCTGGATGGACAATGTTCGGCAAGCTTGCGGGCTACCATTGTCATAAAAAAGGCCCAGTCTATTAACTGGCCTGAGGTCTGTCAACGCTTTATCAAGTAATTGCCTTAATCGCGTCCGCCAGAAGTTCGTCTAGCTTAATACAGGAAGTCGGATGATCGATGCTATCGGTGCTCCAGATGGTTTTGACCCCGGCATCAAGGATATGGGTGTAAGCATCGTCGCAAAACAGGGCATGGGTGACGACGGCGTATATATCTTTGCTGCCTGCGGCTTGCAGCAGTCCGGCTGCTTTAGCGAGCGTCCTGCCGGTGCTGGCGATGTCGTCGATGATGACCACCGGCTGGTTGCGGTAATCGGCATCCGGCAAGGCCATTTCAACCTGTTTGTCGCCGAGCCGATTTTTATCGGCAATCGCATAATCAAAACCGATGTTGCCTGCGATAGTTTTAACCCATTGCTCCGATTCGCTGTCCGGCCCTAGCAGTAGCGCATGTTTGAACTGTTGTGTCAGAAAAACTCCGATTTGGTCAGCCGCAGTCAGGCTGATCGCATTTTTTATCGGAATCGCCTGAGTTAATGACGAAATGCGGTGCAAATGCGGATCTACGGTCAGCACATCGTCAAACAGCTCTGCCAGTAATTTGCCGACGATGCGCTGACTGACCGCTTCGCCGGGCTGGTTGGCGATGTCCTGGCGCATGTAGCTTAAATAAGGCGCAACCAGGGTCAGCCGTTTAGCGCCTAATTCCCGCGCGGTCGTCGCGCACAGCAACAGTTCGATCAGCTTATCGTTGGGCTGATTAAGACTGCGGCAGACGATAACGTGTTCGGGCAGTGACGGCGGCAATCGAACCAAGCTTTCGCCGTCGGGAAAATGATGCAGACATACCTCGACCAGCGGCACATCAAGACGGGCAGCAAGGCGTTGTGCCTGGCTTAAGTAGTCTGGGAAGGCGAGTATCATCATGGGTTGAAATTATTCTTAATTAAAAGCTGATGTTACGCAACGACTAAGAAACTTTCACCACGAAGACACGAAGGAAAACTTCGTGTCTTCGTGGTGAGTAAAAAATGTTTAATTCTGGAATGATCTCTCATGGAAATCACCTAAAAAGCAATCAGCGACTTAATGATTTGCTCTTCGTTGCCTATCGTGTAGCCATTATTTTGGGCGGCCAAATCCTGGGCAAATTTAAAATCGGCCGGAAACTCGGCATAGATGCGATATAAGATTTCCCCTTTTTTTACCGGATTGCCCAGTTTTTTTAATAAATCGACGCCTGCTTTTTTCGCCATCGGCGCACCGGCAAGCCGTGCAATTCTTGCCATTTGAAAGTTGTTGATACTGGTGACTACGCCATCGCAATCGGCCACAACCTCATGGCAAAGACTGCCGGGGTGCAGGTCGATCGTTTTGGCACCTTGCGCCTGAATCAGTGCATTCATTTTGGCGCCGGCCCGGCCCGACTCGAGGATATCGCGGGCAATGGCATAGCCTTGTCCGCCGCGCACATCGGGATCGAATTCAATAATCCGTCCGGCCAACTGCAAGGATTTCTGGCGTAAATCGAACGGTGCATCAGGATCGTTTTGAAGCACCTGCATAATGTCCCGCGCTTCCAGTACCGGGCCGATGCCCCGCCCTATCGGCTGGCGGCCATCGGTAATCATTACTTCCAGATGAATGTTCAGCCGGTCGCCGACAAATTCAAACAGTTTGCGCAAGGCCAAGGCCTGATTCATATGCCGCACTTTGGTGGTGGGGCCGACCGGAATATCGATAAGTAGATGCGTAGAACCGGCTGCCAGCTTTTTGGACAGAATCGATGCCACCATTTGTCCCTGCGAATCGATGCCCAACGGCCGCTCGACGGAAATCAGCATATCATCAACCGGCGCGAGCCTGGCCGTGCCGCCCCAGGCCAGACAGCCGCGTTCCTTGCGCACGATGTCGTGCAGCTGATCCGGCGTCAGATTGACCTCGGCCAGCACTTCCATTGTGTCTGCGGTGCCTGCCGGTGAGGTGATCGCGCGGCTGGAGGTTTTCGGTATCAACATGCCGTGCGCGGCAACGATAGGCACGACCAGCATCGACGTGCGGTTGCCGGGAATGCCGCCGATGCAATGCTTGTCGGCCACCAGCGATTCATGCCAGTTCATCGTGTCGCCGGATTGCAGCATCGCGCGGGTAAGAAAAAACAGCTCGTCGCGGTCAAGATTATTTTGCCCGGTCGCGACCAGGAATGCCGCCATTTCCATTTTCGAGTAACGGGTTTCGACAATATCGTTGGTTATACCGTTAAAATCGTCCTGACTGAGCCGTTCGCCGTTGATTTTTCGGCGCACCGCATCCATCGACTTGGGCGCTTCCGCATGATTGACGGTGACCAGACATCCTTCAGCGACATTGAACTGCGCAAATGCCTGTTCGGACAGGCCCAGTTCTCCAGGCAGAACAATCGAACTGTCATCGACTACATTAAGAACCGCAAGCACCTTGGAACCATTGGTGCTGACCAGGATCTTGGATAGCGCCTGAAAACCCTCAGCCCGGTATATGCCGCACTCTCGATGCATATAAGCGACATTTTCATGGTAGGTATCGATAGCGATGCGACGGATTTGCAGGTTGTCATTGCTCATGGGATAAAATAACTAGTAGATAAACTGTATCGATGATGCGGTTTGAGGTGAGTATTGTCAATAACTGTAGGATGTGCTGATCGCGGTGAAGCGCATCAGCCGCGAGAATTATCAGGAACACCAATGAAAAAATGCACATGGGCGCTGTCCAGCCCTAATGAAGAGCAATACCACGATCTCGAATGGGGCGTGCCGGTACATGACGACCGGCTGCTGTTCGAGTTCCTGATTCTTGAAGGCGCCCAAGCCGGTTTAAGCTGGTCGACTATTTTGAATAAACGCGAAGGATACCGCTTAGCCTTCGATAATTTTGATGCCGAAACGGTTGCGGGGTACGATGACAAGAAAATCAACGAACTGCTGGCTAACCCGGCCATTGTAAGAAACAAGCTGAAGATCAATGCGGCTGTCATCAACGCGCAGGCCTATTTAAAAGTTCAGCAGGATTTCGGCAGTTTCGATGGCTATATCTGGCAATTCGTCGATGGCAAGCCGCTGCACAATGCCTGGAAAAGCCACGCCGATATTCCGGCTTCCACCCCGGCATCCGAATTGATGAGCAAGGATCTTAAAAAACGCGGCTTTAAGTTTGTCGGCAGCACCATTTGTTATGCTTACATGCAGGCGACCGGCATGGTCAACGATCACACCATCGATTGTTACCGGCATGCCGAAATTAAAAAATTAAGTTACATCAACCGTTCGTGCTGAGCCTGTCGAAGCACGGTATTCATAAGGAGTAACACGATGCGTTATCTACATACCATGGTTCGGGTCCGTGACCTGAACGAATCCCTCGATTTTTACTGCAACAAACTGGGCTTGGTCGAAAGCCACAGAATGGACAGCGAAGCCGGGCGCTTTACGCTGGTCTATCTGCATGCGCCGCAGGATGCAGATCAGGCGAAAAAAATGCACGCGCCGTTGCTGGAGCTGACTTATAACTGGGATACCGAAGATTACGGCGGCGGGCGCAACTTCGGGCACCTGGCCTATGAAGTCGATAATATTTATGAAACCTGCCATAAACTGATGGATGCAGGAGTGGTCATCAACCGCCCGCCGCGTGACGGGCATATGGCGTTTATTCGCTCACCGGATAAGATTTCTATCGAGTTGTTGCAAAAAGATACGCCGCTGACTCCTGCGGAACCGTGGGTTTCTATGGGGAATACGGGGAGTTGGTAGGAATCTATGCTGCTCATGCCCTTTGTTATGAGTCCACCATCTTATGCTTGCCACCTGACTAATTGTGGTATATTTTCTATACCATGATTGAGTTTGAATTTGATGAAAACAAGAGTCGAACAAATCTCGAAAAGCATGGCGTAGACTTTGTGGATGCGCAAAAGCTTTGGGATGATCCAGACCTGCTTGAAATTCCAGTAAAAACAGAAGATGAGCCACGTTTTTTAATTATTGGCCTCATTGCAGGAAAGCATTGGTCCGGCGTAATCACGTACCGAGGAACAT
>DATBQC010000283.1:0-2017 GCA_036561065.1 Methylobacter sp.
CATAATATTGCTTGAAGTCATTAATAAAATCGTTTTTTGTTCGTCCCTGTTCGGGGAGTTTGGTGATTGATGATTTGGGTTTGCTGACTACAAATTTGTTAGTGGGCATGATCTTATCCTGAAAGAGAATTTAAGCTGCTTACCAGTGCAAGGCTCTCAAGCGGGAGAATTTTTCTCCTTTGATGTTCGTGCATGCGGATCATAACGTTCACCAGCGCTTCTATAGCATCAAGTATGTAGGGGCCTTTATTCAACATGACACATTCCGCCCTGACCGCCATGGCCGCATCGGTAAATTCAGGTCTTGACCGGGTTCCCTTCTTTGCGATTGATTCAAGTACTTGGGTTGCCCAGATGACAGGGACATGCGCTGCTTCGCATAACCACAGGAGTTCTTCCTGAATTTCAGCGAGCCGGGCACTGCCTAATTCCACAGCCAAATCACCTCTGGCAATCATGATGCCGAGGTTATGCCGGCCGATAGTCCCCAATATAATATCGGGAAGATTTTTTACCGCGCGGTTGGTCTCCACTTTAGCGATGATAGGCATTTCTGAGACATTCCGTTTTTCCAGTTCGGTTATCAAATACTCCATGTCCTCCAGGGTTTCTACAAATGAAAAGCCAACTAAATCGGCATGCGCACAAATAAAGTCAAGATCAGTTAAATCTTTTTGCGTGAGTGGGGGCAAATTAAACTCGGCTTCGGGAAAATTAATCCCTTTGTCACTTTGAATGCTGACACCATGGGGTTTTGCCACTGTTACCCGCAACAACGCACCTTGCTCGGTCACTGCTTCGACGATAGCCCCCAATTTTCCATCATCAATCCAGACTTGTTGACCTATTTTCAGTTTCTTGATTACCGAAGAAAGCGTACAACCAATTTGAGCAGGATAAATCAAGACTCCGTTATTATCATATTCAGCAGGTTTACCGTCGATATTACCGGTAGTTAGCAATAACAATTGGTTTTTAAAAACACGAATATCCAGAGGCTCGCCTGCAAATTGCCCCAATGTAAACTTATCAACTGATTTCCGATTATGGTACTGCTCAGCCGTTGCAAGCACTAATGTGCAACCTGAAACAAAATAAGCCGTTCTTTCACAACTCACCAACCAATCCGTGCCAGAAAGCGCTTTTTCAACTTTCAAACAACGCTGTTTGTTTTGATTATCAATAAAACCTAGGCACACTTCTGGTGCAAGTTTCTTATGAAGCGGCTTTGGGATGGATACTCTGAATAATGAGCTATCCGCGGACGGACTTTCAGAGTCGTCTGTTAAAATCAGATACCCTGGAACAACGATCTTCCCCGTCCGATCTTTTTGAACACGAATGTGATGAATCGAAGGCCCCAGAGCAATGGGGCCGGTGCGAATCTTGTGCCCGGCAAGATCCATAAGAATACGGCAGGAACGACCCATTTCTGTTTCAGCGAGGCGAATATTTCTGATCATCCCCTGCCAGATAACAGGATCATCGTGTGCACAATTGATGCGAGCACAGGTCATGCCCTTTTCAAATAATGAACTTACCCGCGCATAATCCCAGGAGGCTTCCGTGGACAAAGTCACCATAACATGCGCTTTGCCGAGATCATGAAAGGGCCCAAATAATTCAATAGTATGCTGCTCCAGCAGCTGCTGACCCCGATTAAAGCCATGCTCGCTAAAGTTCTTATTATCAGGCACATAGTGTTTGTCTGTTGCCCGTCTCAATACATCTATTAACGAATCTAAAGTCGACAATACTGAAGCTTCAGCTCTGCCCAGAGAACTTAAACCAGCCTGAGCCAAGCGATCTTGTAAATGACGCAGATCAAATTGCCGCATGGCAAGATAATGCGCAAGATTACAGGCACTTTTAGAAAAACAACCGGAAGGATAATTGTGTTGGTATTTTTGCAGGCGCCGATTTGCATTGACTTCAATTTTTTGGCGTAGCTCAGCGAGCTCTGCGAGAATTTGTTTCAGAACATCTTTGTAGGGATCTGTAGAAACTTCTTTAGTGG
>DATBQC010000284.1:0-1673 GCA_036561065.1 Methylobacter sp.
ACGATGATGCTGATGCCGGTATTTGCCTTACTATTGGTGAAGGTCCCGTTCTCCGGTGAATTGACGACATTGTTGCTCTGGTTGTTTTATAAGATGTATGTCGATCCTGGGCACAACGATCCGAAGAAAAATAGCGGGAAGCGGCTTCGTTACGACTTCCCTTATCGCGTCCCCTTTATGGCGCGCATATTTGATGGTTCCATTCCAGGATATAAGCTTGGAAACGGAATTACTTTTCTCGGGAAAGAGATCTCTACCAAGCTTGAAATCTGGACCGGCGATTCCGACATGCGTACTCACATGCTTGTACTGGGTACGACCGGCTCAGGAAAAACTGAATTCTTGTTGGGGCTGGTGTATAACGCGCTCGTTCAAAATTCCGGATTTATCTATACGGATGGCAAAGGCGACGTAGCATTATTTAATAATGTGTTCAGACTGGCGCGTTATCTTGGCCGCGAAGACGATTTGGTGGTGATTAACTTCCTGACGTCCGGACGCGACTTCCTGGATAAGCAAAAAGACCGCACCACCAATACGATGAACCCATTCGCACTAGGCTCATCGGGCATGTTGATCGAGCTGATTATCTCCTTGATGGATGACGCAGGCGGCGGCGGCGACATGTGGAAAGGACGGGCTATTGCCTTCGTCGCTGGTTTAACGCGGGCGCTGTGCTTCTTGCGAGACCGTGGATATCTGCTGCTTGATGCAAACAAATTCATTGAATATTTCGAGTTGCCGATCGTCGAAAAAATGGTCTGGGATCGCATCATTACGGAGAATGGTGCGGAGATCAAGATTGATGACCCGCTATTCACAAAGGTGTTGGAGCCGTTGAAGGCGTTCATCTTGACGCTGCCTGGTTATAAGCGCGAAGCGAAGGGAAATCAAGAGCAGAAAACAGTCGAGCAACATGGATTCATTACCATGCAGCTCACCAGACTGTTTGGTGATATGAGTTTTACCTATGGGTACATTTTCCAGACGACCTTGGGTGAAGTAGACATGTATGACGTGGTGATCAATCGCCGCATTCTCGTTGTGTTGTTGCCCGCGTTGGAACGTGCGCCAGATTCTCTGAAGATGTTGGGTAAGTTGGTTGTGGGGTCGATCAAGCAAATGATGGCAGGTTGTTTGGGAAATCGATTGGAGGGAAGCGTGCGCGAGATTGTCGAGGCGCGCCCCACCAATGCCGTGGTCCCTTTCTACATCGTTTTGGACGAATATGGGTACTACGCCGTTTTGGGCTTCGCTGTTGCGCCAGCTCAGGCCCGAAGTTTGGGATTCCCTCAACCCAAATATGCGCGTGTCAAACTCGCTAACGGTAGCACTGTTGCGATGAGAGATATCAAGGTGGGCGACGCCGTGATGTTGCCGACTGGAGCGTCGGCACCGGTAACGCAGATTCTCGATCACGGTGTGCTGCCATGTTCGCGGATTGTTTTGGAAGATGGTAAAACGGTCGATGCAGCCAACGTACACCATTGGCCAACGCGCACGCACAATCAGCAATTCAAATTATTGACCACCTTAGAGATAGCAGAGATGGTCGAAGCAGGTGTCGCGGTGGAGTTATCGCACATTGAAGAGTCCGGCAGTTTGGAATGGAAAGCAGTAACGAAGGTCCAGTGGCTCGGTCTTGAGGAGGTGCAGTGCCTTGTTGTTGATGA
>DATBQC010000285.1:0-2197 GCA_036561065.1 Methylobacter sp.
CTCAGGAAATCATCAATGCGAAACCGGTTTCTGCCGCAGTAAAAGAATTTTTCGGTTCCAGTCAGTTGTCGCAGTTCATGGATCAGAATAACCCATTATCCCAGGTGACGCACAAACGCCGCGTATCGGCTTTGGGGCCTGGCGGTTTGGCAAGAGAACGCGCAGGCTTTGAAGTTCGAGACGTGCATGCAACGCATTATGGCCGCGTATGTCCAATTGAAACGCCTGAAGGGCCGAATATTGGATTGATCAATTCATTATCGGTTTATGCGCGTACCAATAATTATGGTTTCCTGGAAACGCCCTATAGAAAGGTAGTTGATGGCAAAGTAACCGATCATGTCGATTATTTGTCAGCTATTGAAGAAGGCGAATTTGTCATTGCTCAGGCTAGTGTGGCTGTGGATGAAAACGGCAAACTGGTTGATGGCTTGGTGTCATGTCGCCATAAAGACGAATTTACCTTGGCGATGTCTGACACTGTGCAGTACATGGACGTGTCATCCAAGCAGATTGTGTCGGTAGCAGCTTCCATTATTCCGTTCCTTGAGCATGATGATGCTAACCGTGCGTTGATGGGTTCAAACATGCAACGCCAGGCCGTTCCTACGTTAAGGGCTGAAAAGCCATTGGTGGGTACCGGTATGGAAAGAACGGTTGCAAAAGACTCAGGCGTAACTGTGGTTGCGGCGCGTGGCGGCAAGATTGAAGCTGTTGACGCGGCCAGAATCGTGGTGCGTGTAAATGATACGGAGACCGAAACAGGTACGCCAGGTGTTGATATTTACAACCTGATTAAATATACCCGTTCGAATCAGAATACCTGTATCAACCAAAAGCCACTGGTAAAACCGGGCGACATCGTTAATGCCGGCGACATTATGGCAGACGGCCCGTCTACGGATATTGGCGAGTTGGCGTTGGGACAAAACATGCTGGTTGCGTTTATGCCTTGGAATGGATACAACTTTGAGGATTCGATTCTGGTTTCAGAGCGGGTCGTTAAAGAAGATCGTTTCACGACGATTCATATCGAAGAGAAAACTTGCGTAGCGCGTGATACCAAACACAGCCCGGAAGAAATTACCGCAGATATTCCTAACGTCAGCGAAGAAGCGTTGTCTAAGCTTGATGAGTCAGGGATTGTTTACGTTGGTGCTGAAGTTAAAGGCGGCGATATTCTGGTGGGCAAGGTAACGCCAAAAGGCGAGACCCAATTAACGCCGGAAGAAAAATTATTGCGCGCGATCTTCGGCGAGAAAGCGGCCGATGTTAAGGACACTTCATTGCGCGTACCTGGGAGCATCGAAGGTACGGTTATTGATGTCCAGGTCTTTACCCGTGATGGGGTGAAGAAAGACAAGCGGGCTTTGGATATTGAGCAGGAAGAAATCAAACGTTACAGAAAAGACCTTGATGACCAGCTGAAAATTCTTGAAGAAGATATTTTTGCCCGTGTTGCCAGACTGTTGATCGGAAAAGTTGCTCAATCGGGCCCCGGTCAATTGAAAGCGGAAACTAAAATAACTCAAGCTTACCTTAATGGCTTGAAGCATTCAGAGTGGTTGAAAATCCGCATGAAGGATGAAGACATCAATCTTCAGCTGGAAACGGTAGTCGCCCAAGTTGAACAGCAAAGAAAAGATTTTGATGAAAAATTCGAAGTCAAGCGTAAAAAAATCACCATGGGTGATGATTTGGCGCCGGGCGTTCTGAAAATGGTCAAAGTCTATCTGGCGGTTAAGCGACGCATACAGCCGGGCGATAAAATGGCCGGACGTCATGGAAATAAAGGTGTTATTTCTATGATTAGACCGATTGAAGATATGCCGTATACGGCTGATGGCAATCCGGTTGATATCGTCCTGAATCCATTGGGTGTTCCCTCGCGAATGAACGTCGGGCAGGTGCTCGAAACGCATTTGGGTTGGGCGGCGAAAGGCTTGGGTATCAAGATCGGCAAAATGCTGGAAGCTCAGTATGATCAAGAACAGGCCAAGGTCACTGCAATCAGGGATTATCTGGATAAGATTTATAACAGCAGCGGCCGTAAAGAAGATTTAGAATCGTTTTCAGATCAGGAAATTTTGGAAATGGCGACTAATCTTGTCAGCGGTGTGCCTATGGCGACTCCCGTATTTGACGGTGCCAGCGAAGAGGAAATTCGCACCATGCTGAAATTGGCGGATTTGCCTGA
>DATBQC010000286.1:0-2794 GCA_036561065.1 Methylobacter sp.
TAATGCTTGGGTCGGGCTGTCTGAAGCTGGCGGGTAAATAACGTTGATCGGCTTTTTTACCCGTACTTCAACGTCCGTACGGCGGATCAATGTTATACGGCGGAAATAAAGGGAAATAAAGGGGTCAGACCCCTTAAAAAACAAACATATTTGCACGATGTTCATTTTTGGCTAGTTCGGACATAATCAGGCCCAGCGTATTGGCGCGTTGTTTGACATATTCGGAGAATTCGTAGACTGGCATGAAGACAAAATATAGAAAAACCAAGAGCCTGTCAACTCAACGTGACATCTGCGAATAAAGGGGTCTGCGAATATGCGAATAAAGGAGTCAGACCCTTTTTAAAATACACATATTGTCATCATTTATTGTTTTTATGCTATATTCATGTGCTATGCCGTTTTTAATTGGGGGATTAACTCATGCGAACCACTGTAGATATTGATGACCAATTGTTACTTTATGCTAAGCAGCAAGCAGTCCAACAAGGCTGTACGTTAAAGCAGGTTTTAGAAGATGCGTTGCGTGATTTTTTTTCGCATCAATCTCTTCCGCATGAGCCGGTGCGATTGGAAACTTTTTCCGGGGCAGGTTTAAAGCCGGGTGTTAATCTGGATAATGGTCGAAGTTTGAACGACATTATGGATGGTTATTGATGTTTTTAATGGATGTTAATGTCTTGGTGTACGCGCATAGAGAGGATGCGGCGAATCACTCAGCTTATCGCCAATGGTTAGAGTCGGTTATTAATGGTCATGCGTCTTTTGGTTATTCGGAGTTGGTCTTGAGTGGTTTTTTGCGGGTTGTGACGCATCCTAAAGTATTTGAGATGCCTTCCACTTTATCAAGTGCCATTCGTTTTACCGAGCAAATCAGGAATTTGTCTAATGCCGTTTGTCTTGCTCCTGGCTCGATGCATTGGAAAATTTTCGTGGAATGTTTGGAACAAATCAATGCGACAGGTAACGATATACCTGATGCTTATCATGCTGCGCTGGCGATGGAATGGAATTGTGAATGGGTGACAGCTGACAAGGGTTTTAAACGCTTTAAGGGGCTAAAGGTGAGACACCCTTTAACTCTGTTGAATTCCTGATGCCCAGAAAACCTCGATTTTATCAACCGGGCATGCCTGTACATGTGTTTCAGCGCGGGCACAATAAGGAGCCGGTCTTTTTTGATGATGAAGATTATTTGGTCTATTTGCGTTGTTTAAAAGAGTCGGCGGAGGGATGCGGTTGCCTGGTTCATGCGTACGTTTTGATGACGAATCATGTGCATTTATTAGTCACTCCTGAAACTTCGGGGGCTATCAGTACGTTGTTTCAAGGTATCGGGCGGCATTTTGTGCCGTATATGAATAAAACCTATCAGCGCCGTGGAAGTCTGTGGGAAGGCCGACATAAAGGTTGTATTATTGAATCGGAAGCGTATTTTTTGGCTTGTATACGCTATATCGAGATGAACCCTGTACGTGCGGGCATGGTCGATTATCCTGCCCAGTATCGTTGGTCAAGTTATGCCGCTAATGCGCAGGGGGTTGATAATGCGGTTATCCAGGCACACGAACAATATTTGGCGCTAGGCAATACGCCTGAAGCGAGGCAGGCGGCGTATCGCGGATTGTTTGAAATAAAAGCCGATGACAATGAGTTGGATATTATTCGTGCAAGTTTGCGCTCTGGTACACCACTGGGTAATGAGTGTTTTAAAAAACAGGTTGAAACAATGGTTGGGCGAAAAATTGGTTTAATTAAGCCAGGGCGACCTTGTCAATCGGGCTCGCCGCAAATTTCTTAATGCGTTTAGAGGATTATTTAAAACCGTCTTGCTTAAACTTCTCCAGCCGTCTCTTGAAGCCTTTCCTGTCAAACAGGTAGTATAAAAACACCAGTAAGAACGGCCACAACATAAAGGCCAGCAGTTTAAATGCAGTTCCAATATCCATCAATTCCCCCTCATTCAATTTAATTACTATTGATGAAGATTAACAGAAAAGCTCACCCTGTTTCCATTTCAATCGTGTCCGGCTAAGTCGACAGCATTTCCAACGCCAGTTGCGCCATATTTTTGGAACCGCCGCCTTGTCCCAACTGCTGTTTTACCTGGTTCAGGTTTTCGCGCATTTGATCGGCATAAGCTTTATCGGTCAGGATTTGCATCACTTCAGCCGAAAGGTTTTCGGCCGTCGCTTCATGCTGGATCAGTTCTTTAATGATGTGTTTGCCGGACACGATATTCGGCAAACCTATAAAGGGTGTATTCACCAGCCATCTGCCCAGCCAGTAGGTTAGCGTTGACAGCTTGTAGGCGATAACCATCGGCACGGTCAACAAGGCGATTTCCAATGTCGCCGTGCCGGAGGTGGTCATCACCGCGTCACAGCATTGAATCACGTCATAAGGCTGATTTTTTATCACCGTAATTTTAAGCGGTGACTGGCGGAGGTAGTCTTCAAGCAATGCATCGCTGATGGAATCGGCTTGCGGCAAGATAAACTGGCATTCCGGAAAACCGGCCTGCACTTTTTCGGCGGCGGCCAGCATGACCGGCAACATGCGCTTGATTTCGTTGGCGCGGCTGCCGGGCAACAAGCCGATGATCGGTTGGTTTCTATCCAGCCCGAAAAGGGTTAAATCCTCATCCTTGCTGCGCTGGGCATGGACTTTATCGACTGACGGATGCCCGACATAGCGCACTGGCACATTTTCAGCATCGTAATAAGCAGTCTCGAACGGGAAGATCACCGCCATCATATCGATGACTTTGCCGTAAGCCACGACCCGGCCCGGC
>DATBQC010000287.1:0-2532 GCA_036561065.1 Methylobacter sp.
CATGATTCACTTCTCCTATGCCAAACGAGTCAGCGACGCGATGGTACGTAAAACGGTCGGACTCGATGAACTTCCCTATCAGGGGCGCAAAGTGCCGGAGCTGAATGACGAGACTATCCGCGAATTGGGGTTGTATTCTTACCGGATTATTTATGAGATCAAATCCAACTCGGTCGAGGTTCTTGCTGTGATTCATAAACGGCGGAATTTTACGCCGGTGGATTTACCTTAAAGCTGATGGTTTTACGAGCAAGCAAGTAGCCCGTATGGAGCTTGCGTAAAACGGGATTTCGTGGCTTCGATACCCCGTATCCCGTTGCACTTCATACGGGCTACTTACCAAGGTTTGACATATATCCTTTATAAAGTTTAATGTAGCCTTTCGCTTACATTAGCCTTTATTCACGGCGTTTTTTACGCTATTTCCTGGCCTGTCAAAAGAGAGATTTAGAAATGCAAACACCAATCTTGCTCGATAACCCTCAAAACAAAAATAACAAACGTACGGCCCCCCGAATATCCTGGATTTGGACTTTTTTATCGGCCTTATTTCTAAGCCTGTCGTTTTCTGCGCCCAGCTATAGCCACCGAGGCGCGGCTGATGAGGTTGATATGTGCCGCATCAAGGTTGGCACCGAAAAAGTCCATTTTACCGCTTATACACCGACCTTTACCCAAAACGAGGGGTATTGCCGCTTTATTCCAAATGTGGGGCTGACTAATCTGATTTTCGATTATGAAGGCAAAAAACTCAGGGATGTGTCGGTAGAATTTGAAGTGACCAAAGAGCCCGAAGGCACGCGCATTTTTTATCAGGAGCCGCAAAAAACCAAAACCGGAACGGTTAAAGCGGATATTGATTTTTCCAAATACGGCGCCGGTGATTACCTTGCCCATGTGACAATCGTTCATGACGGCGAAAAACTGGATACGCATTTGCCGTTTGTCGTTGGCGCCGAAGAAGATAAATCGCACTGGAAGCGGAATTTATTTACGTTGATAGCTGTGGTCGTGTTGGTGATCGGCGGTATTGCGATATTAAGCCGCAAACTAGCCGATAAAGAAAATACCGGCCTTTAGCAAACCTACTCAGACATTATTAACGTCACCAAATCGGTCACGCCGACGTCCAATCCCTGCTGCGACAGCAAGGTCGTCGCTTGGCCTCGGTGATGGGTCTGGTGGTTGAAAAAATGCAGCATCAGGCTGGCAAAGTTTTTGACCGACGCTTCGCCTTTCATATTGCGATAGGTGAGCTTATGATCCAGGTCGGATACGCTAAGTTGTTCGCACCAGTTTATGATCGTGGTGTCCATGTTCCGGCGTTCCTCGCTTAGCGCTGCAAAGTCATCAAGCAGGGCTTGCGGTTTGGTCACCGCGCGAATCTGATCCAGCGCCGGATGTTGAGCGGGATGCTCGGAAAAGCGTTGCAGCCAGATAATGTCGGCCACCATGATATGGTTCAAGGTACCCAGCAGCGAGCCGAAAAACGCTCCTCGATCCCTGACAAGCTCGTCGGTAGGCAGTTGGGCTGCGGTATTGTAGAGTTTGTCGTTCATCCATTGGTTGTAGCGGCTTAATAAGCGCAAATGTTCAAGCATGGTTTTATTCCTGTTTTGTGAAGTCGAAGCTTTTTGAGCTTGGGAAGTAGCAAAGCGTCCTATGAGGTAATTGATGGTATCACCAAATTACAAAGTCAGAACAATGTCTCATGAGGAAATCAATATTGCCGTTGACTGGGCTGCATCCGAGGGGTGGAATCCGGGCCTGTATGATGCCGACTGTTTTTATGCGGCAGACCCGGAAGGATTTCTTGTGGGGGAACTCAATAACGAACTGGTCGCGACTATTTCAGCGGTGAAATACGGCGAGACATTCGGTTTTATCGGGTTTTATATCGTTAAGCCGGATTATCGCGGACAAGGCTACGGGATTCAAATATGGAATGCCGGTCTTGAACGTTTATCGGGGCGGAATGTTGGGCTTGATGGCGTTGTTGCCCAGCAAAGCAATTATAGAAAATCGGGCTTTGAACTCGCGTACCGGAACATCCGCTATGAAGGAGTGAGCGGCGGCGTCAAAGCTGAAACCCCGGAAGTTATTGACTTGTCGCAACTGCCCTTTGAGGTTGTTGAGGCTTATGATCGGCCATTCTTTGCCGATAACAGAACCCGGTTTCTCAAAGCATGGCTCAATCAACCCGAGAGTATTGCGCTGGGTATCATGCAAAAAGGAAAGCTTTCAGGCTACGGCATGGTTCGGGCCTGTCGCTCGGGATATAAAATCGGACCGCTGTTTGCCGATAGCCCTGAGTTAGCGGAATCGCTTTTTGTTTCTTTGCAAGCCGAGATTATGCCTGGAAAACCAATCTATCTGGATGTCCCTGAAACGAATCACGATGCGGTTGCCTTAGCTGAAAAGCATAAGATGAAGCTGGTTTTTGAAACGGCAAGAATGTATACAGGCGTCTTTCCAGATTTGCCGCTCAACAGGCTTTTTGGCGTTACAACCTTTGAACTGGGTTGAGGTATA
>DATBQC010000288.1:0-8904 GCA_036561065.1 Methylobacter sp.
AATGTGGAGCAATGGCTGGAAGAGCTGTCCAAGACTTACACCATGGAAGAGCAGCTTGCGGCGCACGATGGCGAGAAGACCGAGATCAAGACCAATCAACCCAGCATTACATTTTTTTGAGGAACATAACATGGCAAAAACAATACTGTTTGTAGAAGACTCAGCCTCAGTCAGACAGGTGATGAACAGCACGCTAACCCGCGAGGGCTACGACGTGATTCTGGCATGTGACGGTCAAGACGCCTTGACCAAACTGGACGGCACTAAAATACACCTGATCATCAGCGACGTGAACATGCCTAACATGGATGGCCTTACCTTTGTTAAGAGCGCCAAACAACTGCCTGCCTACAAATTCACTCCGATCATCATGCTGACCACCGAAACTCAGGAAGAGAAAATGAATGAAGGCAAGGCGGCCGGGGTGAAAGCCTGGATAGTCAAGCCTTTTCAGCCCGCACAACTGCTGGCTGCGGTTTCGCAGCTTATTCAGGCATAAATAACCGGAGCGACTGATGGCGAACGTGAAAAACAAAAAACAGCAACCCGGCCGCATCGCCATAACCGGTGAATTGACCATTTATACGGCCCTGGAATTGAAAGAAAAATTGCTGACCGGTTTATCGTCAGCTGAAGAACTGGAGCTGGATTTATCCGAAGTGGGTGAAATCGATGCTGCCGGATTGCAACTGCTGGTGATGATAAAACAGGAGGCGGCGGTTTTAGGCAAAGTCTTGCGCTTTACCGGTCACAGTCCGGTGGTATTGGATCTTCTGGACTTATCCGGTTTAGCCGGTTTTTTCGGCGATCCGTTACTGTTTGTTTGCAAGCCTACACATGAAGGTAAATCGGCATGATTCCAGACGAATATCTACAAACCTTTGTTATCGAATGCAGAGAACTGCTCGAACAAATGGAAGAAGCCCTGTTAATCGTAGAGCAGGCCGCGGAAGAACCGGAAATTATCAACGCCATTTTTCGGGCGGCACATACCATTAAAGGCTCGGCCGGCATGTTCGGTATCGACCATGTCGTGGAATTTACCCATGCGGCGGAAAGCGTTCTGGATCGGGTGCGTAGCGGCGACGTGTCGATGAATTCCGTGTTGGCGGCATTATTCATTGAAGCGCACGACCATCTGAAAGAATTGATCGGTCATGTTGCCGAAGGCAGTCATCCAGCCGATGAAACCGACAATCACGGCAAAAATCTGATAGCACAGTTGGAAGCTTACCTGAGTGAGATGGGCGGGACAGAGGCGGATCAAGCCCCTAGCTCAGGCGAAATGCCCGTAGTCCATCAGGCCAAATTGGAGCGGGAAGAAAGCGAAGCGGTCGAAACCGACCTTTGGCATTTATCGTTACGCTTTGGGTCGGATGTATTCAGGAACGGCATGGATCCGTTTTCGTTCGTACGTTGTCTGTCCTCCCTGGGCAGCATCGTGGAACTGGTGACTATCATCGACGCGATTCCTTCAGGCGAACAAATGGATCCTGAAACCTGCTATTTGGGCTTTGAAATCAGCTTTAGCAGCGAAGCCGACAAACTCGCGATCGACAACGTATTTAATTTCGTCCGTAGCGACTGCCTCATCCGCATACTGCCGCCGCGCAGCAAAGCCTCCGAGTACCAGCGCCTGATTCAGGAATTGCCGGAACAGGAAATGCGCCTGGGCGAAATCCTGGTCAAGTGCGGCACCTTAACGCCGGAAGAGCTGGACAACATCCTGCGTATTCAGTCTCAGCATGGAGATGAACCGCAGCGGCCGATCGGCGAAGTGCTGGTCGAACAGCAGATGGTCAGTTCGCCGGTAGTCGAAGCCGCACTGGAAAAACAAAAACAGGTTAAAGAAAGCAAAAAGAGCGAAGCCCAACTGATCCGCGTCGATGCAGAAAAACTCGACGAACTGATCAACCTGGTCGGCGAACTGATCATTGCCGGAGCAGGCACCAACCTGATCGCCCAGCGCGCCGGCATGGCCGACCTGATGGAATCCACCGCTACCCTGTCCAGGCTGGTTGAAGAAGTCCGGGATTCCGCACTGGCCTTGCGCATGGTGCAAATCGGCGGCACCTTCAACCGCTTTACCCGCGTCGTCCGTGATGTCAGCAAAGAACTGGGCAAGGACGTCGACCTGATCATCAGCGGCGGAGAAACCGAACTCGACAAAACCGTCGTCGAAAAAATCGGCGACCCGCTGACCCACCTAGTGCGCAACTCCATGGATCACGGCATCGAATCCGCCGAGCTGCGTCTTGCCCGCGGCAAACCCGCCAAAGGCACGCTCAAGCTCAACGCATATCATGACGCGGGCAGCATCGTTATCGAAGTCAGCGACGACGGCGGCGGCTTGAACAAAGAAAAAATCCTAAACAAAGCCATCGAACGCGGATTGGTCACTGAGGGCGCAAACCTGACCGACAAAGAAATCTACAACCTGATCTTCGAAGCCGGATTCTCCACCGCCGACACTGTCAGCAACCTGTCCGGCCGCGGCGTCGGCATGGATGTGGTGCGCAGCAACATCCAGGCCCTGCGCGGCACCGTCGACCTGGACAGCGTCGAAGGCCTGGGCAGCACCATCAGCATTCGCCTGCCGCTGACCCTCGCCATTATCGACGGCTTCATGGTCGGCGTTGGCGATGCCGCCTACGTCATCCCGCTGGACATGGTCGTCGAATGCGTCGAATTAAGCGCCTGGGCCAGCGACGAAGGGGATGGCCAATACCTGAATCTACGCGGCGAAGTGCTGCCGTACCGGCGGCTGCGCGACCACTTCGATACTGAAGGCGACATGGTGCAACGCGAGAACGTCGTCGTGGTGCGCTATGGCGAACACAAAGCGGGATTGGTCGTGGACAAACTGATGGGCGAATTCCAGACCGTGATCAAACCGCTGGGCAGGCTGTTTAAAGGTGAAAAAAGTATCGGTGGCTTCACCATCCTGGGCAGCGGCGAGGTGGCCTTGATCGTCGATGTGCCGGGATTGATGGGACAGATAGAGCGTGAGAAAGCGACGGGTGAAATATCAATCGTTGCCGCAGCGAAATAGTGTAGGCCGGAATAAGGTTTTTCGAGCGTCAGCGAGAATAAGCGTTTCCGGCGAATTCGGGTGGTATTTGCCGGAAACGCTTCCGCTCCTGCTCACACCCCTTACCTACATCCATGTAGGTAACGCCGGTTTTCGCATGCGCTACAACCGGCTTATTCCGGCCTATATGCCTACCCGACTAGGTGAACCACCAAACGCACGAGGATCGGCAAGCCCGGGCTGGTGTTATTTATCAGTAAAACGTTATAAGTTCAGGAGAAATCTATATGAAATTCACCGTAGCAAAAAAAATGGCCCTGTTGATCGGCTCCGCGCTGCTCGGCATCGTGTTGCTCACTGGCCTCAGCCAGCAGCAGATGAACAAGGTATTTGATGCAGCCAACTACGGCAACATCAACTCGGTACCCAGTTTAAGGGTCTTGAGCACCGCCCTCGAAGAATTTGGCCGTATCCGGGTGCGAGCCTATCGCCATGCACTGAATACCGATAGCACGGCTATGGTGGATATTGAGAGCAAGTTAAAAGATGCGCAAGTAAAACTGGATAAGGCGCTCAAGGATTATGAGTCGGTAGTTTCCGATGACAAGGACAGAACTTTCCTGGAGACTGACAAAGCGTTACGCGATGAGTACACGGTTAGTCTAAACCGAATACTGGAGCTGTCGCGCAGTAATAACACCGAGCAAGCGCGTGATTCTCTGACCAAAGCAGGGCCTCTGGCGGAAAGGCTGAATGATGCGCTCGACCAGCATATGCAATACAACATCGAGCTTGGCAATAAAGGCGCCGATGCTGCCATTGCCGCCAAGAGCAGCGCGCTGACCTTATCGCTGATCATCACCTTCCTGACTATTGGCGTGGTTGCTATCATCGGCTTTACCATCACTCGCGCCTTCGTGCGCCAACTGGGTGGCGAGCCGGATGCTGCTGCTGAGATTGCCAACAAGATTTCAGCGGGCGACCTTACGAGTAACATTGAGGTCAAGCCCGGCGATACCAGCAGCCTGTTCGCCTCAATGAAGAACATGACTGTTTCAATCCAGGCGCTGGTGGCAGATGCGGCTGTACTATCAACTGCGGCCGTCGAAGGCCGTCTGGAAACCCGCGCCGATGCGAGCAAACATCAAGGCGACTTCCGCAAAATTGTCGAAGGGGTTAACAACACGCTGGATGCGGTAATCGGGCCGTTGAATGTAACTGCCGATTATGTCGATAACATTGCCAAGGGTGTCATCCCGCCGGTCATTACCGACAACTATAACGGCGATTTCAACGTCATCAAGAATAACCTCAACAATGTGGTCAAAATGATGAGCGACCTGCTGGCGCAGACCGACATCATCATCCATGCCGCGGCAGGCGGCGAACTGGACACCCGCGCCAACGCCGAGCTGTTCCAGGGCGGCTGGAAGCAACTGGTTAGCGGCGTCAACGACACCATTACTAACATCGTCAACCCGTTGAACGTGACGGCCGACTATGTGGATCAAATCGCCAAGGGCATCATCCCGCCGGTCATCACCGCTGAGTACAAGGGCCAGTACAACATCATCAAGAACAACCTGAACAACGCGGTCAATATGATGAGCGACCTGCTGGCGCAGACCGATATTATCATCCAAGCCGCGGCCAATGGGGAACTGGATACTCGTGCCGATGCTTCGTTGTTCGTAGGCGGATGGAACCAGCTGGTAGTAGGTGTCAACCAAACGTTGGACGGTGTAATTAACCCGGTCAACGAGGCGGTTGCGGTGCTTAAGGAAATGGAACAGGGCGATTTAACTAAAGCTGTTAACGGCGATTACAAAGGACAGCTCAAAGACTTTAAGGATACGGTCAACAACACCATCGACAAACTTTCGCAAGTCATCAGCGAGGTCAACAGTGCTGCTGCCAGCATCGCCGGAGCCAGCGAAGAAGTCAGCGCCACCGCCCAAAGCATGAGTCAGGCCTCTTCCGAGCAGGCTGCCAGCGTCGAGGAAACCAGTGCGTCGATCGAACAGATGTCTGCGTCGATCAACCAAAACACCGAAAACGCCAAAGTTACCGATGGCATGGCGACCCAAGCCAGCGGCGAAGCGGTGCAAGGGGGCGAAGCGGTTAAGGAAACCGTGGGCGCGATGAAGAGCATTGCCGGAAAAATCGGCATCATCGACGACATTGCTTACCAAACCAATTTGCTGGCTTTGAATGCGGCGATTGAAGCCGCCAGAGCCGGTGAACACGGCAGGGGCTTCGCGGTGGTCGCCGCCGAAGTGCGCAAGCTGGCCGAACGCAGCCAGATCGCGGCACAGGAAATCGGCGAGCTGGCCGAAAGCAGCGTCGAGATGGCGGAAAGTGCAGGCAGGCTGCTGGATACCATCGTGCCGTCGATCAAGAAAACCTCCGACCTGGTGCAGGAAATTGCAGCGGCGTCTGAAGAGCAGTCGTCAGGCGTGGGCCAAATCAATACCGCGATGGATCAGTTGAACCAGATCACCCAGCAGAACGCCAGTTCATCGGAAGAGTTGGCAGCCACCTCGGAAGAGATGAGCGGACAGGCGGCGCAACTGCAAGAGCTGATGGCGTTCTTTACCGTGGGTAATATTGCTGCGGTATCGGCGTCTCCCAAGACCAAGTTGATCAAACCTGTAGTCAAAAAAATAGCCGCGACAATTCAGGCGCCTAACGAAGCCGAATTCGTAAAATTTTAGGAGATGGATATGAATGCAATCAAACAAGCGGTACAGGCGCTACCGGCCTCAGGCGGCAATCAGGAACTTGAGGAACAACAGCAGTACCTGACCTTTATGTTGAGCGGTGAAACCTATGCCATCAGCATACTTCGCATAAAGGAAATCATCCAATACGGTCAACTGACCGAAGTGCCGCGTATGCCGGATTTCATCCGCGGCGTGATCAACCTGAGAGGTGCCGTGGTGCCGGTGATCGATTTGAGCGCACGTTTCGGCAAGCAGCCGACTGCGATAGGTCGGCGCAACTGCATCATTATCATCGAAGTGGCTATGGGAGAGGAAACTCAGAGTGTCGGCGTGATGGTGGACGCGGTGAACGCCGTGCTGGAGATTCCAGCCAGTGAGATTGAACCGGCTCCGACGTTCGGAACTAACATCCGCGCCGACTTCATAGGCGGTATGGGCAAGATCAACGGCAAGTTTGTGATTATCCTGAATATTCAGCATGTGCTGTCGATGGATGATATGGAGGCGTTGGCCGGGGCGGGTTCCGCTTCGGCTACCGAGTTGGCACAGCTGGGGTGATCGTCAAGCAAGTAGATCGGGCGCCGGCAGTAGGGGTCTTAGGCTAAACAGGTGTAGGCCAGAATAAGCGTTTCCGGCGAATTCAGGTGGTATTTGCCGGAAACGCCGGTTTTCGCTAGCGCTACAACCGGCTTATTCCGGCCTACATGGCTTAGGAACTAGCACAATTATATAGAGGATTAAGAAATGACAGTTAGACAACGTATGTTGCTATTAGTGTGTTCCGCCATATTGGGATTAGCCAGTTTGGCTGGGGTGGGATACACCCAGATCGATCGGGTATATGCGGCCGCCAATTTCAATACTATCAATATAATGCCCAGTGTATTGCTGCTCAGTGACGTTACCGTCGAACTCTCCAAAGTTCGCGCTCAGGTCTGGCAGCATGTGGTTCAGACTGAAAAATCCGGGATGGATGCCATTGAACAAAAGATCGATGGCGAGCGGGCGAAAGTGGATGAACTGCTGAAAAAATATGAGCCGTTACTCGCCGACGATCAGGACAGGCAACATCTAGCGGACAATCGTACGGCTTTGGCAGGCTACGATGCATTGCGTATCAAGGCGTTCGGCCTTTCCCGTGCCAACAAAAAAGAGGAGGCGCGCGACCTGTTGATGAGCAATCAGGGCATCATTAACCAGCCGTACGAAAAGCTGTCTGCACATGTCGAATATAACTCTCAGCTGAGTAAAAAAACAGCCGATGAAGCGGCCGCTATTCAGTCAACCGCGGTCACGCTTTCCATCGTTATTGTATTACTGGCAATATCGCTTGTCGTCGCAATCGGGTTCTTTGTTACCCGCAACCTGATGCGGCAACTGGGCGGTGAGCCGGAGGCGGCTGCGGACATTGCCAACAAAATTGCTGTCGGCGATCTGAGCGCCAATATCGAGCTTAAATCCGGCGATACCACCAGCCTGTTGGCTGCGATGAAGAACATGAACGACACGCTGAAGGGCTTGCTGTCGGATACCGAGGTTCTTGTCAATGCGGCAGCGGATGGCGAACTCGACACCCGCGCCGATGCAGGCAAATATCAGGGCGATTTCCGCAGGCTGGTGGCGGGCATTAACCAGACATTGGACGGCGTGATAGATCCCGTCAACGAAGCGGTTACAGTTCTTAAGGGAATGGAGCAAGGCGACCTGACCCAAACCGTCAACGGCGACTATAAAGGCCAGCTCAAGGACTTTAAGGACACCGTCAACAACACCATCGACAAACTCTCGCAAATCATCAGCGAAGTGAATGGCGCTGCCGCCAATATCGCCGGAGCCAGCGAAGAAGTCAGCGCCACCGCGCAAAGCATGAGCCAAGCAACCAGCGAACAGGCTGCGAGTGTTGAGGAAACCAGCGCTTCGGTCGAACAGATGTCGGCTTCGATCAACCAAAACACCGAAAACGCCAAAGTCACCGACGGTATGGCGACCCAAGCCAGCAGCGAAGCGATGCAAGGCGGTGAAGCGGTTAAAGAGACGGTGAGCGCGATGAAGAGCATCGCCGGAAAAATCGGCATCATCGACGACATTGCCTACCAAACCAACTTGCTGGCCTTGAATGCAGCGATTGAAGCGGCTCGGGTCGGCGAGCATGGCCGGGGCTTTGCGGTGGTTGCCGCCGAAGTGCGCAAATTGGCCGAGCGCAGCCAGATCGCCGCGCAGGAAATCGGCGAACTGGCCGAAAGCAGCGTCGAGATGGCGGAAAGCGCCGGTAAGTTACTGGATACCATTGTGCCTTCGATCAAGAAAACCTCCGATCTGGTGCAGGAAATTGCAGCGGCCTCCGAAGAGCAGTCGGCAGGCGTAGATCAAATCAATACCGCGATGGATCAACTCAACCAGATCACCCAGCAGAATGCCAGTTCATCGGAAGAGTTGGCCGCCACCTCGGAAGAGATGAGCGGACAGGCCGCGCAACTACAGGAGCTGATGGCATTTTTTATCGTGGGCGATAGCGCGGCAGCCGTAGTGGCTCCGAAGGCAAAGTCGATCAAACCGGCGGTTAAAAAAACGATGGCGGTAAAACGGGCGCCTAACGAAGCCGAATTCGTGAGATTTTAGGGTGTGCATCGTACGCCTTTAAGAGCTACAGCTCAGGACCCCATAGGACGAAGCTAGACGGGAATCAGGAACTTCCAAAACCGAATTCCCAAGCTCAAGAGGCTGTGAAAATATTTTTTTTAGAAAAAATTAAAGAATTCACCACGAAGGCACGAAGAGCACGAAGTTTTCAATGCATTGAATTAAAACGGTTGTTTTTCTTCGTGTCTTCGTGGTGAAAAATGTTTTTAGTCTAATTTGGATAATGCTTTCACAGTCTCTCAAGCTTGGGAACTAGCACAAGGTATAGGTTGCGATACAGAGATGTCGGCACCCGGCCTTTGAAACACACTTATTTGCTATCGGAAATAGAGAGAAAATAATAATGAAAAATAATCAACCGATAACCCAAAACGAAGTCCATTTTTCTGAAGACGACCAACTGGTCTCTACTACGGACTTAAAAGGCATTATAACCGGCATCAGTCCGGCATTCAGCAGAATCAGCGGCTTTAGCGAACAGGAATTGATAGGGCGGAATCACAATATCAT
>DATBQC010000289.1:0-6196 GCA_036561065.1 Methylobacter sp.
TTGATTAAAAAATCCACAAACGTCGCTAATTTGGCGGGCAGGAATCGTCTTTGCAGATAGGTGGCATAACAAACCAGCGAGGGGATGCGGAATTCCGGCAAAATCTCGATTAATTTACCTTGTTCCAGATAATTCATCACCGATAATTCAGGTGCCTGGGTGATGCCCATGCCCAAAGCGGCCGCCTGGCACAACGCCCGGCCATTGTTTGAGGCAAAGTGCCAGTTCGCCTTGATTTTAACTTCCTCGCCGCCGTCATTAAACACCCAATAATCTTTATGCGGCGTATCCATATAATGCAGACAACGGTGCGCACTTAACTCGGCAATGGTTTTCGGTTCGCCGTATTCGGCGATATAGTTCGGAGAAGCATAGGTGCATAATCGGGTTTGGGCAATTTTACGGGCAACCACGCCTAAATCAGGCGTATCGGTGACCAGAATAGACAAATCGAAATTGCCTTCGCTTAAATTAACGTGGCTGTTGTGTAAGGTCATAAAAACCTTCACATCGGGATAGGCACGTTGATAGGCGTCAATGGCAGGCACCATAAAGAGTCCGCCAAAATCAATCGGTGCGCTGATTTTTAAAGTGCCTTTTACCCGTAGGCCCAGCTGCGAGGTGTATTCTTCCAGTTCGGAGAAATCATCCAGCAGCTGTTTGCTCCGGTGATAGTAGATTTTGCCCGCTTCGGTCATGCTCAGCTTCCGAGTTGTCCGGTTTAATAGCGCAACCCCCAGGGATTCTTCAAGCTGAGCCATGTATTTACTGATCATCATTGCCGAAAGGTTCATTTCGCGGGCAACCGCTGCAAAAGTACCCAGTTCGACAATCCGGCAAAATACTTGCGTATTAGTTAATTTAGCCATATCTACCCCTTTATAAACTTTAGGTTTATATTGTATAACCTATATCGCTATTTGAAACCCTGTTTTATTGGAGTAGACTCTGGGTCGGAGGTAGTAAGTCTGACTGCCGCTTGATCTTTTTCATGTCCCCCTTAGTGATTAGGAGCAAGCGGCTTTTTTGTGGCCCAACAATTATAACGAGAGGTGTTTATGAGCAAAATTCTTACTGAGGTTTTAGCAGCAAACAGAGATTATATGAATGATTTCGGTGATAAAGGCGATTTGCCCCTGCCTCCCGGACGGCATTTTGCGATCCTGACCTGCATGGATGCCCGTTTGGATCCTGCCAAATATGCAGGCTTATCTGAAGGCGACGCCCATGTCATTCGTAATGCCGGCGGTCGCGCCAGCGACGATGCGATTCGTTCTTTGGTCATCTCCTATAAATTATTGGGAACCCGCGAATGGTTTGTCATTCATCACACCAACTGCGGCATGGAACTGTTTACCGATGAGGTCATGCGAGACTTGTTAGGCAGCAGCTTAACAACGGCATCGCTGGACGATAAAGGCTTGTGGTATGACACTGGTGCCGGACCGGGTTCACACGAAGCTAAGCATATAAGCTGGCTGACCATTAGAGATCAAGAAGCTAGCGTTTTGGAAGATGTTACCCGGATTAGGAACCACCCACTGGTTCCTTCTGATATTCCTGTTTACGGTTATATCTACGACGTTAAATCAGGCCGATTAATTGAAGTGCCCGCTGCAACAGACGCTGGCAGAGCCCGCTAACAACCGTTCGAACATGCTCACGTCGATGATGTGAGCATGGCTTTATCTTCCGCAGTACCCCAAAGCGCATGAACTGTACTTGCGTCCCCTTCATAAAAGTCTAAAATTCGCTTTCCTGCTAATTGCCACCAAGTTTTATGCTTCTCGCCACGACTTAAGTGAACTGATGAATACAGAACTACTCTCCGTCGTTGATGAAAATGACTGCATCATCGACACCTGCGCACGCCATGTCATCCACGCGACAGGGCTTAGACACCGCGCCGTACATATTCTGGTCTTTAATGGGGAAGGGCAGTTATTCCTGCAAAAACGCTCGATGAAAAAAGACCTCAATGGCGGTCTTTGGGACACTTCGGCGGCCGGTCATGTTGACGCAGGTGAAGATTACGACATCAGTGCCGTCAGGGAGATTGAGGAGGAACTGGGTATCACTGAATCTGTGTTGGAACCATTGTTCAAATTGTCGCCCACGATCGCTATCGGTATGGAATTTATCCAAGTCTACCGCTGCATTCATAACGGTCCGTTTACCCTTGCAGCCGATGAAATTGACGAGGGCGACTGGTTTAGCGTCGCTGAAATATCCGAGCGCATTGAGGCGGACGACCAACGCCTGACCGAAACCTTCAAAACCATTTGGCGACAATTTGAGGCATCAGCAATATGATCACTCGGGTACAACTCAATGACTATTACCAAGCTTTGCTGCGTCCTGAGACCTATGCTGACTATTGTCCTAACGGCCTGCAAATAGAAGGCATCGAACAGATCGAGCATATCGCTTTTGCCGTATCCGCAAGCCGCGATTCTATAAATCAGGCGGTTGAAAACAAGGCTGATGCGTTAGTCGTTCATCACGGCCTGTTCTGGACCTTTCACGGCGCAAAACCGTTGACTGGCGCTTTCGCGCAACGGATTTTTCCTCTGGTAAAAAATGACATCAACCTGTTCGGCTATCATTTGCCTCTGGACGGACACCCGGACATAGGCAATGCCGCGACCTTGGGGCAGTTGATCGATTGCAAGCAGCAACAGCCGTTCGGCGATTACAAAGGCTCGACGACCGGCATTAAAGGCGTACTCGAGCAGCCGCTGACCGCTGCTGAGCTGCAACAAAAACTCGAAGTCGTGCTCAAGCACAATGTCATCTTGGCAACGCCCGATAGTAACGCGTTAATCAGGTCAATCGGTATCATTACCGGCGGAGCCAACAGCGAATGGCGCTTGGCCGAAAAAGAACATCTGGAGGCCTATATTACCGGAGAAATCAGCGAGCACGATTGGCATGAAAGTCAGGAGGCTGGTATACACATGTTTGCGGGTGGCCACAACGCGACGGAACAATTCGGCATTCAGGCGCTCATGGAAAAAACTCGGCAGCAATTTGCAGTGGAGTGCTTTTTTATCGACAGCGAAAATCCAGCGTAGGGCGTGCCGTGCGCATCAGCGGATTTGTAGTAAACTAACGGCATCCACTTTGCGAGGCTAAAACGATGACCGATAAGCAAGCAACGATCCCCCGCGCAACATCCGAGAATATCATTGCATTGTTGAGTCTGCTCGGCATCGGCGGCTATCTGGTGCTGCGTTACGCGCTTGATATTGGTCATGAAGTCTACGCACTATCGTTGAATGCCGCTTTAAGCTCGGCGGCTGCCGAAATCTATCAGGGGCAACTCGTTTTCCCGATTGAATTAGTGCAATTACCCCTGCTTGCCGTGCTGGCATTGGGCGGCATCCCACTGGTTTACCAACTCGGCGTAAAATTGGGGCAGGGCGATTGGGGTGCTGATTTGCTGGCAGGCATATCCATCGTAACGGCGGTGTTGTTGGATGAATATCTGGCAGGCAGTCTGGTGGTGTTGATGTTGTCCGGCGGCGTGGTGCTCGAAACCTACGCGGTGCGCAAGGCCTCGTCGGTGCTTGAGGCGCTGGCCAAGCGGATGCCGTCAGTCGCGCATCGTAAATCGGGCGACCAGCTTGCCGACATTACCACCGAGCAGGTTCATATCGGCGATACCTTGCTGATACTGCCGCATGAAATCTGCCCTGTTGACGGCACGGTGCTGGAAGGCTCCGGCACTATGGATGAATCCTATCTGACCGGCGAGCCGTATATGATGTCGAAAGTCAGCGGTTCTCAAGTGCTGTCCGGTGCGATCAACGGCGACTCGGCGTTAACCATACGCGCGGACAAGCTGGCTATCGATTCGCGCTACGCCAAGATCATGGAAGTGATGCAGTCGTCCGAACAGTACCGCCCGAATATCAGGCGGCTGGGTGACCAGCTGGGCGCACTTTACACGCCGCTGGCCGTCATCATTGCGCTGAGTGCCTGGGCGGTCAGCGGCGATGTGATCCGTTTCCTGGCGGTGCTGGTCATCGCCACGCCATGCCCATTGCTGATCGGCATCCCGGTCACCGTTATCAGCTCGATTTCGCTGGCCGCGCGGCGGGAAATCATCATCAAGAATCCGGCCATACTGGAAACCATCGGTACATGCCGCACGGCGATTTTCGATAAAACCGGTACCCTCACCTATGGTCGCCCATTTCTGACGGCATTGGTTCCCGGCGAAGGGCATAACGAGCAAGAAATATTAATGCTAATCGCCAGTCTGGAGCGCTATTCCAAGCATCCGTTATCCCGAGCTATTGTTGCAGCGGCGGAAAAATCGGCGTTATCTTTATTAAGCGTGACCAATATCACCGAGTTGCCGGGGGAGGGGCTTAAAGGCAATGTGATCGGAAAACAGATTCAGATCACCAGCCGCAAAAAGTTTGTCGAGCAACGCCCGGAAATTGCCGAGGTACTGCCGTCAATTACCGGCGGTCTGGAATGCGTGGTACTGATCGACGATGCCTATGCCGCGACACTGCAGTTTCGGGATGAAGTGCGCACTGACAGCTCATCATTTATCAACCACCTGAAACCCAGTCATTTGTTCGATAAGGTGATGCTGGTGTCCGGCGACCGGGAATCGGAAGTGCGCTTCCTGGCCAACCAGGTCGGCATTAAACACGTTTATTTCAGTCAAAGCCCTGAGCAGAAACTGGAACTGGTGCGCAACGAAACCATCGCTGCAAAAACCGTATTTTTGGGCGACGGTATCAATGATGCCCCGGCACTGACTGCCGCGACCATCGGCATAGCCTTCGGCCAGAACAGCGACATTACCGGCGAATCGGCGGATGCGGTGATCATGGACAGTTCGCTGTTAAAAGTCGATGAGTTGTTTCATATCGGCGAACGGATGCGTAAAATTGCCCTACAAAGCGCGGTGGGCGGCATGGCGCTGAGTCTGATAGGCATGGTGTTTGCCGGATTGGGCTATTTGACCCCGGTAGCCGGAGCCATAACCCAGGAAATCATTGATGTGCTCGCGGTGTTGAATGCGTTGCGGGCGGCTATTCCGCCGAAAACGCTTTCGGATTTTTAATAAAGGAGACCCCATGTCACATCATCACGAAATACATAGGAGTCATCGCATCGGCTGGCTGCGCGCGGCTGTGCTGGGCGCAAATGACGGCATCGTATCTACGGCCAGTTTAATCGTGGGTATAGCCGCCTCGCATGCGACGCATAACGATATAGTCCTGGCCGGTGTTGCGGGCTTGGTTGCCGGGGCGATGTCGATGGCGGCCGGCGAATACGTGTCGGTCAGTTCGCAAGCCGATACCGAACAGGCCGATTTAAAGCGTGAGCGTAAAGAGCTGGATGAAGATGGGGATCATGAACAAAAAGAACTGGCGGCTATCTATGTGTCGCGCGGACTCGATCCGTTACTGGCCGAGCAGGTTGCAGAACAATTGATGAATCATGACGCGTTGGGCGCACACGCCCGCGACGAATTGGGTATATCTGAAACAGGTACGGCGAGACCGGTCCAGGCGGCGCTGACCTCGGCTGCCACGTTTGCCGTTGGCGCGGCGTTGCCGTTATTGATAGTCCTATTTGCTCCGGATGCCGATTTAATCGTGCTGGTCTCATCCGCATCGTTGCTGTTTTTAACCTTGTTGGGCATGTTGGCGGCCTATAGCGGCGGGGCAGGTATCATTAAAGGAGCTTTTCGTGTTGCCTTCTGGGGCGCACTGGCTATGGGGCTGACTGCAGCCGTCGGTTCGGTTTTCGGAACGGTTGTGTAACACCCGTGAATTGGCAGGTTTACATCATCCTTTGCACCGATGACTCGCTTTATACCGGCATCACCCTTGATGTTGCGAGGCGCTTTAATCAGCATGGCGATAAACAAGGCGCTAAATATTTTCGCGGCAGGCAGCCCAAACAGTTGGTGTATGTCGAGACCGGCCATGATCGCAGCTCTGCCAGCAAACGGGAAATCGTCATCAAAAAGCTGCCTAGGCTTGAGAAGTTGCAATTGCTGGATTCTGATAGCAACAAGGTGGGAAGTTTTTCGATATAAAAATCAGCATGGTAGATGCCGTTCAAACCCAAATCAAATCAACGAAGAGCGTCATCCCGGCAGGGAATGACGGGATCCAGAGCACAGGGATGTGATAGAGTGTCCGTATGGAAAACCGACCCTAAC